>JBCCLX010000443.1:0-3510 GCA_039026635.1 Pseudomonadota bacterium | reverse complement strand
GTCCATCCCGGCCCGGATGGCGGCTGGCGGATCACGAGCACCGATGCGGAGGGCCAGGACGGCACCGAACACGACGCACGGATCGTCGTCCTTGCCGCTGGCGCCTGGTCGGCCGGCTTTCTCGAGCCGCTCGGCATCCGCATCCCGCTCCAGGGCGAGCGGGGCTATCACGTGATGCTCGCCGAACCAGGGATCACGCTCAACAACTCGATCATGGATACCGACGGCAAGTTTGTCTCAAGCTCCATGGCCGATGGTATCCGCTGCGCGGGTACTGCGGAATTCGCCACGCTCGACAGCCCCCCGGACTGGCGCCGGGCTGAGGTGCTGGTACGCCAGGCCAAGCGCCTCTTTCCCGAGATCGACGTCAGCCGCATGTCGCGCTGGATGGGCACCCGCCCCTCCTTCCCCGACAGCCTGCCCATGATCGGCCCCGTGCCCGGCTACGAGGGCCTGATCGCCGCATTCGGCCATGCTCACTATGGGTTCAACATGGCGCCTGCGACCGGCCGGCTCGTCGCCGGTCTGATCACCGGGGCGACGCCGAACACCGATCTTGCCCCCTACGCCGTGGACCGCTTCGCATGAAGACTGTCGAGGCGCTTATCATCGGTGGGGGGCTGGTGGGTGCCGCGATCGGCTATGGCTTGGCGCAGCGTGGGCTGCGTGCCGTCATCCTAGACGAAGGCGACGTCGCCTTCCGGGCCGCACGCGGCAACTTCGGGCTCGTCTGGGTCCAGGGCAAAGGGGCCAATGCGACCCCCTATGCCCGCTGGACCCAACGCTCCGCCGCCCTCTGGCCCGATTTCGCCGCCGAGCTTGCCGAGCGCACTGGGATCGACGTCCAACTTTCCCAGCCGGGGGGGCTGCAGCTCTGCCTCAGCGAGGCCGAGTTCGAGGCGCGGCGCGCCAAGATGGCGGCGCTCGCAGCTCAAGCGGGCAGCAGCTTCGAGTATGAGATACTGGGACGAAATGCACTGGCCCGACTTGTTCCCGGCCTTGGACCGGAGGTGGTCGGCGGCTCCTGGTCGCCCCATGACGGGCATCTCGATCCCCTCCGCCTCCTCCGCGCGCTGCTGACGGCATTTCAGGGCGAGGGCGGCCGCCTCATCACCGGCCAGCGCGCCAAGACGATCGCAGCCGATGGCGCAGGGTTCCGCATCAAGACCGAGAGCACGACCTTTCACGCGGCACGTCTTGTCCTCGCCGCAGGCCTTGGCAACGCACGCCTGGCACCCCCGCTGGGCCTGCGCCAACCGGTGCATCCCGAGAAGGGCCAAGTGCTGGTCACCGAGCGCGTCGCCCCCTTCCTTGAGATGCCCACGACCCATGTGCGCCAGACCGGCGACGGCACCGTGCTTCTTGGCGACAGCAAGGAAGATGCGGGCTTTGATGTGTCGAGCAGTCCTCAGATCCTGCGCAAGATCGCCGATCGGGCGCGCCGGAGCTTCCCCGCGCTCGCCCATGTTCAGATCGTGCGGAGTTGGGCTGCCCTGCGAGTCATGACGCCGGACGGGTTGCCCGTCTATGACGCCTCGACCAAGCACCCGGGCGCCTTCGCTGCCGCCTGCCATAGCGGCGTCACGCTCGCGGCCGTGCATGCTGCCGATCTGGGACGCGACATTGCGGCGGGCTCGCTGTCATCGGCTCTCGCGGGCCTTGGTCCGGCGCGGTTTGAGCGCAGTGAAGGAGGGCCCGGTGTTCAGGCGGCTTGAGGACGGCCCGGCGATCACGATGACCTGGGAGGGGCGCCCGATCCGCGCGCAGCAGGGCGACAGCGTGGCCGGCGCCCTCCTCTCGGCCGGCGTCGTGGAGTGTCGCGAGACGCCGAAGTCCGGCGCCCGCCGCGGCCCCTTCTGTATGATGGGCAGCTGCTTTGAATGCCTGGTGGTGATCAATGGCATGCCCAATCGCCAATCCTGCATGGTTCCGGCCGCCGAGGGCCTTCGGGTTGAGCGCCAGTGCGGCGCCGGCGCGCTGGCCCTCGATGGCGCCCCCGACCTGCCCGGGGAAGAGGCATGACGGCATCGCCCGATATCCTGGTGATCGGCGCGGGCCCGGCCGGCATGGCCGCGGCGGTCACAGCAGCGGAGGGCGGCGCAGAGATCCTGCTCGTGGATGAGCAGCCCAGCCCCGGCGGACAGATCTGGCGCAGCATCGAGGCCGCCCCCGCGCGCCGACGCGCGCTCTTGGGTGAGGACTACGCCCTCGGTCAGGCGGCCACGGCCGGCCTCCGCGCCGCCAATGTGACCTGCAGGTTCGAGACCACCGTCTGGCATCTCGGGCGCGCCGCGCCAGGCGGGCTCGAGGTCGGCCTCGTCACGGCCGGGCGAGCCGCCCTGCTCGCCCCGGCACAGGTGATCGTCGCCACCGGCGCGATGGAGCGACCCTTCCCGATCCCGGGCTGGACGTTGCCGGGCGTGATGACGGCAGGAGCGGCACAAGGCCTCCTCAAAAGCGCCGGAGCGGCGGCCGAGGGCGCCGTCTTTGCAGGCACAGGCCCGCTCCTCTGGCTGGTGGCGTCACAATACCGCGCAGCGGGTTTGCCCATCGCCGCCGTGCTGGACACGACCCATGCCGCTGCGCGCCGGCGCGCCCTCCGCCATCTCCCGGCCGCCCTCACCCGCGTGGATATGCTCGTGAAGGGCTGGCGCTGGCAGCGGGCGCTGATCACGGCGGGCGTGCCCGTGATCTCCGGCATCGACCGGCTCGCGGTCGAGGGCGACGGGCGCGCGGAAGCTGTCGCCTGGTCCACCGAGGACGGGCGAAGGGGGCGCATCGAAACCGAGCACGTCTTTTTGCACCAGGGCGTCGTCCCTGCAGCCAACCTCACCATCGCCGCGGGTCTCACTCACGATTGGGACGAGGGTCAGCTCGCCTGGGTGCCGAGGCTCGACCGGTGGGGGGCGAGCAGCCTTGAGGGCGTCCATGTCGCCGGCGATGGCGGGGGTATCGCGGGCTGGCGCGCGGCGGAGGCGCGGGGGCGGTTGGCCGCGCTCGATGTTCTGCGTCGTCTCGGCCGCATGACGCGCCAGAGCCGGGACGATGCCGCCCGCCCCTGGCAGAAGATCTGCACGCAGGAAGCCCGGATCAGGCCCTTTCTCGACGCGCTCTGCCGCCCACGCGCGGCTTTTCGCGTGCCGCCGGACCCGGCCACCATCATCTGCCGCTGCGAGGAACTCACGCGCGCCGATCTCGAGCCCGCCATCGCCGTCGGCCTCGAAGGCCCGAACCAGCTTAAGAGCTTTTCGCGCGCCGGGATGGGGCCCTGCCAGGGCCGGCTCTGTGCGCTCACGGTTCAAGGGCTCATTGCCGAGCGCACGGGCCGATCCCTGGCAGCGGTCGGGCACTACCGCCTGCGCCCACCGATCAAGCCCATCGATCTCGCAGCCCTGGCCGATATGGAGATCGCCGACGATGCCGCTTGAGGGGCAGACGGCCGATGTCGTCGTCATCGGCGGCGGGCTCCATGGTTGCGCCGCCGCCCTCCATCTCGCTCGCATCGGGCAG
>JBCCLX010000442.1:0-3522 GCA_039026635.1 Pseudomonadota bacterium | reverse complement strand
GCCGACCGGCCCCTCCTGGGCGCTTTACGAGCATGCAGCCCGGCTGGCGGGCGACCTCGGCTTTGAGATCCCGCATCAAAGCTCCGGCGGCGGCTCGGACGGCAATTTCACGGGTGCGATGGGGATCGCGACGCTCGACGGTCTCGGTGCCCGCGGTGACGGTCCCCACACCCTCGACGAGCACATCATCACCGAGAGCCTCGCCGAACGCGGCCGCCTGATGGCCGCCCTCCTGACCACTCTCGACGGCAGCGTCTGAGCGGCGCGCTCAGCCCTCGCCGCCCCGGCCGGGCAATCCCCACGCCGTCGCCTGGCTCCCCCGACCGAGCCGGGGGACGACGGATCTGCGCTAGCCGCAGACGGCGAGATCCGCCCTGAGCGCGGATGAGCCCTTGGCGGCTGCGCCTCTACTGATGTATACGGATTGTGCACAACAGAGGGAGCAGGCAGCATGGAAGCGCGCGTGGCGAGCCGGCGGGCGGGACGGGAGCAGCGGCGGGAGCGCCGGCAGGCGCCAGACCATTCGATGCTACCCACCCTCACCCGCGGCCTGCCGCTCGTTGAGCCGCTGAGCCCCGAGCAGATCGAGCGCATTGATGCGGCCTCCATGGCGATCCTCGAAGAGGTGGGCGTCGTCTTCCGCGATCCGGTCGCGCTCGAGGACTGGCGCCGCGCCGGCGCCGATGTACGCGGAGAGCGGGTGCATCTCGACCGCGGGCTCGTACGCGACCTGATCGCCACCGTGCCCGGCGAGATCACGCTCACCGCCCGCAACCCTGCCAAGACCGTCGCCCTTGGCGGCCCCCAGGCGATTTTCGTGCCCATGACCGGCGCGCCCTATCTCCGTGATCTCGACGATGTGCGCCGGGGCCCCACGCTCGACGATCTCGCGATGTTTCATAAGCTCGCGCATATGGCGCCCGCACTGCATTCGAGTGCGCATCACATCGTGGAACCGATGGACCATCCGGTGAGCCATCGCCACCTGCGCATCACCTACTCCTCGATGAAGTACAGCGACAAAACCTTCATGGGGATGACGACGAGCGGGAAAAACGCCGAGGATGTGCTCGATATGTGCGCGGTCCTCTTCGGGGCGGAGACGCTGGAGCGCGAGGCCGTCGTCGTCGGCAACTGCAATGGCAACTCGCCGCTGGTGTGGGACGAGACGATGCTCTCGGCCATGCGCGCCTTCAATCGGCGGAACCAGCCGGTGCTCTGCTCGCCTTTCGTCCTCGGCGGCGCCAACACGCCCGCCTCGACGGCGGCGACCGTGGCGCAGCTCAATGCCGAGGCGCTCTCGGCGCTGGCCTATACCCAAGTGATCCGCCGCGGCTGCCCCGCGATCTATGGCCATTATCTCTCGACGGTCTCCATGGCCTCGGGCGCGCCCATGGCCGGGACGCCGGAGATCAGCCTGATGAACTTCGCGATCGGACAGATGGCGCGGTACTACGGCGTGCCCTGGCGCACCTCCAACACGTTGGGCGGCGCGAAAACGCTGGATGCGCAGGCGGGCTATGAGAGCGCCACGACGCTGATGGCCGTGCTGATGGCCGGCGCGAACTACATCTGGCACTCGGCCGGTTGGAACGAGGGCGGCATGCACTGCTCCGTCGCTAAATTCATGGTCGACGTCGAGCAATGCGCGATGGGGTATCGGATGGCCCAGGGCATTGAGTGGGGCGATTTCGACGAGGCGCTTGCGGCCGTGCGGGATGTCGGGCCCGGCGGGCACTACCTCGGCCATCCCCATACGCTCGAGAAGTTCGAGCGCGCGTTCTTCATGCCGAAGCTGCTCGACAACAACGCCATCGAGCAATGGCAGGCCGAGGGTGCGCTCGACACGACGGCCCGGGCGCTGGCCCGTGCAAAGGCGCTGCTGGCGGAATACGAAGAGCCCCGGCTCGATCCGGCGACCGATGAGGCCTTGCGGGACTACATCGCGCGGCGCGAACGCGAGATCCCGGCCGAGGACGCGCTGAACCAAGAGTTCTAGCACCGCCCCGTCCTTTCCCGACCCGACCGGGCAATCCGACGACCCGGGTGTGAATCCCCCGGTCAGGCCGGGGGGTGACAAGACGCTTTTGGCCGACCCAGGGCTCAGAGCCCTGCGCGGGCGGGCAGGTCGAAATAGAGCTGGATATGCGCGTTCTTGGCGAAGTCACCCGGCTCCACGCCATAGGTCAGCCCGTCGCTATGCCAGTTGACCGCGAGGCCAGAGGCGAGGTGCTCACCGGTCAGCTGCAGGCAGGGCTTGAAGGTCCGGTTGTAGCGCGCCGAGCCCTCCGCATCCGCGACGAAGATCGACTGCTCGCCATCGCGGCTGCCCACCGGCAGGTCGTAGGTGCCGATGAAGGGCTCCGTCGGCGGCCTAGCCACGAAGTAGTGCCAGAGCGTGTAGACACCGTTGGGCAGCAGGCCCTCGAAGGTGACGTCGAGCTGACCCTCGCCACCCTCGCAGGTGTAGGTGCCCTCGCCGGTCGCGCCGAACCAGTCGCCGAGGGTGATGCCGAGCGCTTCGCCCTTCTCGAAGGGACCGAGGGCGGCGGCATCGAAGGGCATCTGCGGCTGCGGCTCGGCGGCTGCGAAAAGGGGCGCATCGAGCCGGCGTTCGGCCGGGGTCGGGCGGAAAACCTCGCCGGAGCCGGCCTCGCGTTCGATGAACACGTCCTGCTCGGCGACGTCATCGGCCACATGGTAGCGGAAGCTGACATCGAAGCTCACTGGCGCGTCGTGCTCGGCCAGATCGGTCGCAAAACCGGGGTTGGAGGCGGCCAGCATCGCGATAGCCGTGGTGAAGAGTGCGTGTTTGACAGACATCGTTTGTGGTCCTTTCGGGTTGCAGAAGGGGGGTCGGACCGCTCGAGAGCGGGACGAGGAAAGCCTGGTCGAGCCAGGCACCGATCAGGCCTCACGACGGCGAGGCCGACCGGATCTTGGGGGGCGCAGCACCGTCCGCGCGCTAATCCGCCACGGGCAGGCCGCTCGGCACGCGTTCTGGGATCAGATGCATCATCTCGCGGCTCCGCGGATCGGTGAGGGCGTCAAGGAAGGCCAGGATCTCCGCCACCGACGCGTCCGAGAGGGGCGTGGCCTGGCGCTCATTCGCGGCCGACAGGCGCGCGCGCATGGCGGGCTGGGACTGAAGCCAGCCATCGCGGCGTGCGTGATCGGATCGGCGGGCGGGATTAACCGGCTCATGACCGAAGCGCGCGCCAATCGCCATCGGCTGCTCCACCGCAGCTAGCCGCGGCAGATGGCCCTCGGCCAAGCGATAGGCCTCGACGGACGACACCGGATCGAGGTGATGACGCACCGCCGCCTCCAGCGTGTCGAAGGCCCCCGCATGGCCCCAAGGCCCCGTCAGCGCGACGTCGCGGAGCGAGGGCGTGCGGAAGCGGTAGCGATCCGCCGGGTCGCCGGAGATGGGCGCGCGACCGAAATCCTCCAGTCGCACGGGGTAGCCGGTCGCCTGGAAGTAGCTGTCGTCGGTCCCGTCGCCCTTGCCAGGCCCGATCT
>JBCCLX010000441.1:0-3560 GCA_039026635.1 Pseudomonadota bacterium | reverse complement strand
TTTTGTTCGAGCGAGTTGATCTCGCCCTGATCGGCGACCCCGTCGATAAACGCGATCCGCATCGCGAAGAGCAGCGCCGTCTCCCGCAGGGCAGGCGAGAGTGCGGCCGAAGCCTCCGCGATCACCGCCTGATGCCCCCGCGCTTCGATGGCGTCCAAGACCTCGAGCTGGATCGCCTCGATCTCGCCTTCAGACACTCCGGCGAAGAGGGGGCTCGGCACTAGCATATCGCGCAGCAATTTGCGCTCGATCCGATCCACCGCGCCATCTGCCACCATCGTGCTGATGGCCGCCGTCAGTACATTGCGCTGCAGCGTTCTATCGCTCAGTCGGCCAGCCGCCCGCAGGCGCTCCATGAGATTCATGCTTCTCCCCCCCGGTAGTCCGCCGTCACTCTAACCAGTACCGCGGCGCAGGATCTGCGTTCCGGCAGAGCAGCGGCATGGAGACGCGAAAGGCGCCACGCGCATGCGAGCGTCCCAAAACGTCAGCTGGTCATCCCGTCCCAGAACGACTTCACCTTTGAGAAGAAATCGCGGTTGTTGGGGCTGTTGTCGTCACCCGCCTGTTCAAACTCGCGCAAGAGTTCCCGCTGACGTGCACTCAGGTTCACCGGGGTTTCGACCGCCAGCTCGATCATCATATCGCCCTGCACACCCGCGCGCTGGAGCGCTGGCATGCCCTTGCCGCGCAGTCGCAGCTGCTTGCCCGTCTGCACGCCGGCCGGCACCTTCACGCGGCTCCGCCCGCCATCGAGCAGCGGCGCCTCGATCTCACCGCCGAGTGCCGCGACCGTCATCGGCACCGGGATGCGGCAGTAGAGATTGTTGCCGTCACGCTCAAAGATCGGATGCGGTGCGACGTCGATGAAGATGTAGAGATCGCCGGGCGCGCCGCCTTGCGCCCCCCGCTCGCCCTCACCGGCGAGCCGGATCCGCGTGCCGGTCTCGACGCCTTGAGGGATGTTGACGTTCAGCGCACGCTCTTTGCGCACGGAGCCTGTGCCGCCACAGACCCGGCAGGGGTTCTTGATGATCTTTCCGCGACCATGGCAGGTCGGGCAGGTACGCTCGATTGTGAAAAAGCCCTGCTGGGCGCGCACTTTGCCGACGCCCCCGCAGGTCGGACAGGCCGTCGGCTGCGCAGAACCCTCGGATCCGGTCCCGCTACAGGCCTCGCAGCGCACCGAGCCCGGCACCTGGATCGAGGCATGTTTCCCGCCATAAGCCTCCTCCAGCGTCACGCGCAGGTTGTAGCGCAGATCCGCCCCACGGCGGACGCTGCCCTGGCGCCCACCCGGCCCGCGACGCCCGCCCATGAAGTCGCCGAAGAGATCCTCGAACACATCCGAGAAGGCCGAGGCAAAATCCGGTCCCTGACCCGCAGCGCCGCCCGGCCCGCGTGCGCCCTGTTCAAAGGCCGCATGGCCGAACTGGTCATAGGCCGCCTTCTTCTGCGGATCCTTCAGGATGTCGTAGGCCTCGTTCACTTCCTTGAAGCGCGACTCGGCATCCGGCTTGTCCTGATTGCGGTCGGGATGCAGCTCCTTGGCCTTCTTGCGGTAGGCTTTTTTGAGCTCGTCCTCCGACGCCCCGCGGCCCACGCCCAGCACGTCATAGTAATCACGCTTGGCCATCGTGGTCTCCGTCTCGCACCGGGCCAGGCTCAGCGGCAGGGGCGTCGCTGTCGGTGGCTCGGTGTAGAATTGCGTTCAACCGCGTTCTCGCGGCGAGGATGTAACCTGTCTCGAGCAGAAGCGCGAGAGCCGCACTGTCGCCCTCCCGCGCCGGTGCCTCGAGGATCACGAGGCGCGGATGGAGCTCGGTGGGCGCGGTTTCGAAGAAGGCGCGCAGCACCGGGGCCTCCAGCCCCTCAATATCGATCTTGAGCGCATCGATCCGATTAAGGCCTTCGGTGGCGGCGATCTCCGCCAAAGGCCGTGCCGGCACGGATCGGCTCCCGACAGCGGAGGGATCTGCGACGCGCACCTCGCCGCGATTGCCCGCGACCGGCGCGAGATGCGCGACCCCGCTTTCTGCCGCAAGCGCCACCTCGACCACCGTGAAGGGACCCCCTGCCGGCATGGCCGCCAGGTTGAAGCGCAAGCGTCGCGCTGTCTCGGGCTCGGGCTCGATCGCCAGCAACCTGAGCGATGGGTCAACAGCGCGCGCCGCAAGCCCATAGAGCCCGGCATTGGCACCCGCATCGACCATGACGAAGGCGCCGAGGGCGGGATCATGGGCCCGGATTGCCGTGGCCAGCGCCTCACGCTCCACCGCGTCCCAGAACTGAGGGCCGGCAAAGACCCGCTTCTCGGAGAGATTGTCCCGCGGATGGAGCCGCGCCCAGTGGCCCGGAAAGGCCTCGACATCGACCGGATCGGCCCGGCCGAAAAGCACGGCGCGACGCAAGAGCGAGACGCCCCGCCGCGCGATCCCCGAGCGCCCGAGACGCCCCGCCAGACGGCGCAGCACCTCACGTGGCGCGGACAGCGCAAAGGCGCCCATCGGGGCGCCTTCACCGACCTCGCGCGTCAGCCCTGCCATGGCAGGGCCCTCGGCCTTCAGCGTCATGGTCATCGGGAGACCGCGGCCCGCCTCAGGAGGCCCGCTTGTTCCCGTTTTCGTCGACTTCCTCATACTCGGCATCGACGACATCGTCCTCGGCCGGCCGCGCGCCAGCCTCCTCGGCCGCAGGCTCGCCCTCCGGCCCTTCAGCCTCGCTCGGACCGGCCTCGGACTTGTAGATCGCCTCACCGAGCTTCATCGAGGCTTCGGCCAGCGCCTGGGTCTTGGCCTGGATCACCTCGGCATCCTCGCTGTCGAGCACGCCCTTGAGATCCGTCACCGCGGCCGTGATGGCGTCGCGCGTCGCCTCGTCGACCTTGTCGCCATGCTCGGCCAGCGACTTCTCGGTCGAGTGGATCAAGCTCTCGCCCTGGTTCTTGGCCTCGACCGTGGCACGGCGCTGACGGTCGGCCTCGGCATTCTCCTCGGCCTCGCGGACCATCTTCTCGATGTCTTCGTCCGAGAGACCGCCCGAGGCCTGGATCGTGATCCGCTGCTCGCGTCCGGTGCCCTTGTCCTTGGCGCTCACGTTGACGATGCCGTTGGCGTCGATGTCGAAGGTCACCTCGATCTGCGGCACGCCCCGCGGGGCAGGCGGGATGTCCTCGAGGTTGAATTGGCCGAGCATCTTGTTGTCGCTCGCCATCTCGCGCTCACCCTGGAAAACGCGGATGGTCACGGCGGACTGGTTGTCGTCAGCCGTCGAGAACACCTGGGACTTCTTCGTCGGGATCGTCGTGTTGCGGTCGATGAGGCGGGTGAACACGCCCCCGAGCGTCTCGATGCCGAGCGAGAGCGGCGTGACGTCGAGGAGCACGACGTCCTTCACATCGCCCTGCAGCACGCCCGCCTGGATGGCCGCGCCCATGGCGACCACCTCGTCAGGGTTGACGCCCTTGTGCGGCTCCTTGCCGAAGAACTCGGTGACCGCCTCGATCACCTTGGGCATGCGGGTCATGCCGCCGACCAGCACCACCTCGTCGATGTCCGACT
>JBCCLX010000440.1:0-3562 GCA_039026635.1 Pseudomonadota bacterium | reverse complement strand
GCCTCCATCGCGCACCGCTTCGAGCCGATCCGCGAGATCGCTGAGCGCGGCCGCCTCCTTGGCATCGGGGGCACGGAACTGCTTGTAGGGGGCGACGTGATCCTCGAAGTAGCGCACGGCACCGTCGGCTGCGGCGTCGAGCTGGGGATGCGTCTCTGGCGTCGCCTCTGGCGCATAGCGCCTGATGAAGCCCCAGAGCACCTCGCGATCATGGGCCGAAGCCGCCGACGCGAGGTTCAGCAGCATCGAGAAGGGCACGGCCATCTGGCTCTCAGGCGGCTCGCCCCCATGGATGTGCCAGGCCGGATTGGCCAGCCGCTTGGCCGCATCCTGATCGGCGTAGCCGCGCAGGTGCTGATGATATTCGTCGACGGTCTTGGGGATCACATCCCAATGCAGCCGCTTCGCCGTCCGCGGCTTGTGGAACATGAAAAGGCTCAAGGACTCGGGGCTTGCGTAGCGCAGCCATTCGTCAATTGTCAGCCCATTGCCCTTGGACTTCGAGATCTTCTGCCCCTCGCCATCGAGGAAAAGCTCGTAGATGTAATGAGCGGGTGCCGGCACGCCGAGGATCTCGCAGATCTTGTCATAGACCGGCGCGTTCGAGGCATGGTCCTTGCCGAACATCTCGAAATCGACGCCGAGTGCTGCCCAGCGCGCCCCGAAATCGGGCTTCCACTGAAGCTTCACATTGCCGCCTGTGACCGGCACGGTCGTCTCGGTCCCGTCCTCGTCCTCAAAGGTGACGGTACCTTCCTTTGCATCCACATGCCGGATCGGCACGTAGAGCACCCGGCCCGTCTTGGGCGAGAGGGGTAGAAAGATCGAATAGGTCGCCTGCCGCTCTTCGCCGAGCGTCGGCAGCATCACGTCCATGAGACGGTCATAGCGCTCGGCGGCGCGCAGCAGGATCTCGTCGAAACGGCCCGTGCGGTAGAACTCCGCCGCCGAGATGAACTCGTAGTCGAAGCCGAAATGGTCGAGGAAGGTGCGTAGGCGGGCGTTGTTGTGCGCCCCGAAGCTCTCATGGGTGTCGAAGGGATCGGGGACGGCCGAGAGCGGCTGCTGCAGATACTCCACCAGCGCATCCGGGTTGGGCACGTTTTCCGGGACCTTCCGCATCCCGTCGAGATCGTCGGAGAAGCAGATCAGGCGCGTAGGGATATCCGAGATCGCCTCGAAGGCCCGGCGCACCATGGTCGTCCGCGCCACCTCCCCGAAGGTGCCGATATGCGGCAGGCCGGAGGGGCCATAGCCGGTTTCGAACAGCACATAGCCCTTCTCAGGCGGCTTTTTCTCGAAGCGCTTGGCGAGCTTGCGGGCTTCCTCGAAAGGCCATGCCTTGGCGCTGAGCGCCGCGTCGCTGAGGTCGTTCATCGCAGTCTCCGTGGCTGTCCCGCCCGTCCCGGGGGGCGCTACGCCGGGTCGGGCCTTGGGTCAACCGGGCGCCGCGTCACCTGGCTCAGCCGCTGCGGCTTGTCAGTTTCTCTGCGGCTCACTAGCTATCGCGCCGAGACCACGCACGGAGCCCGCTCAATGTCCCTCGATGCCCTCGCCCCCCAGGACGCCCTTATCGCTGTGATGATCGCCGTGGCAGCGGCGGATGAGAAGATCACCGATAGCGAGCTCGACTGGATCAGCGGGACGGTGAACCAGCTGCCGGTGTTCGAGAATTTCGACAACGACCGGATCCGGAACGTCTCGGCGCTGGTTGCGGATCTGCTCGAGGAGGAGGACGGGCTCGACGCGCTGATCGGCCTCGTCGAGGATGCGCTGCCCGATCACCTGCGCGAGACCGCCTATGCGCTCGCCTGCGATGTGGCGGCCTCGGACGGGGCGGTGGATGAGACCGAGATGAAGCTCCTTGAGATGCTGCGTTATGACCTGCGGGTCGGCCGGCTCGCCTCCGCGGCGATTGAGCGAGGGGCGCGGGCGCGTCATCAGCGGCTCGCTCCGCGGACATAACCCCGTCGGGCGAGGATCAGCCCGGCGCCATCGTCAACCCGGTGTCACCGTCCGATCGGCCATCAGCACCCATTCCCGGATCAGGGCGCGCTCCATACCGCGGGCGCGGCCCGCCCAGCCGCGGGCGCCGCCATTGTTCTGCGCCGCGCGGCGAGCCAGGTCGTTGTTGAAAACGGCGAAGGCCAGGCGCCGGCCCTTGGGCGTCGTAATGTAGCCGGCGAGCCCGCGCACGAAGTTCATCGTGCCTGTCTTTGCGGCGACCGCCGTGTTGGCGTAGTCGAAGGGGATGGTCTTCGCTGCGATGTTATGGGGCTTCAGGATCTGCGCCACACCGCCGGGCAGGCGCGGGTCGCGCAGCGCCACGGGGCTCGGTTCGGCGGCTTCAGCGAGCAGCAGCGCGACAAGGCGTTCGGGGCTGAGGCGCGAGCGGAGGCTGAGGCCGGAGTGGTTGGCCAGGACAAAGCCCGGATCGCCGACGGCAAAGCCGGCCCGCTCGGCAGCCCAAGTGTTGAGCACGGCGGCGGAGGTGCGGAGCGGATCCGTCGCCGCCGCCGATACGTTCACCTTGCCGCTGAGCGTCGCGCCCGAGAGACCTGCGCCAGGCGCACTCGCCTGCGCCACGACTGGCTCGGCACAGGCCAGCCCCGCCAGCTCCGCTGTCACATTCGTGGAAAACCGCAGCATCTCGCGCAGGATTTCGGCGAGCGGTCGGCTCCGATGCCGCGCGATGATGCTGCTCTCGGGCACGGCATCGCCCGCCGTTGCGCCCGTGAGCGGGACGAGGGAGGCGACCGAGCTCGAGACCGCCGGCACGGGCGCGGCCGTCGCCAAAGCGGCGCCCCCTTCGACCGAGACGCCGCGGGTGGCAGCCAGGGTGGCCAGGACGCGGGCCGTGTAGAGCCCTGGCGCCCGCACGGGCAGCCACCGGCCGCCCCGCCGACGCAGCGCATGCGCGGCGATATCCCAGACTTCGCGACCGCCCTCGAAGCGGTGCACGAGCGCGGTGCGTTGCGGCACGGGGCGCAGGCGCACGGCATCTGTTTGCGGTCTCAGGTTCTCAGCCTGGGCCGTCACCTTCAGCGTCTCCGCCGTCGCCCCGCGCGGCCATTCCGCCCGTACGCGATTGAAGTTGAGGCTGAGGCCAGAGACACCGGGGTTGTAGGCGGCATCTTCCGGCTGCAGCGGATCGATGGCGGCCACTTCGCGCCAGGGACCGGCATCGACGAGCAGCTTGCCCGTCACCCGTGTGATGCCGGCCTGGGCGACGGCGGCGGCCAGGGGTGCGAGGGCATCGGTATCAAGTTCAGGATCGCCCCCGCCACGGATCATCAGATCGCCGTCCAAAACGCCATGACGGATCGTGCCATGGGCCTCGACGCGCGTCTCGAAGCGGTGCTCAGCCCCTAGCTTGTCGAGGGCATAGGCGGCCGTCGGCAGCTTAGCCACGGAAGCGGGTACGAAGGCGGCCTGCGGCTGGAACGCATCGACCACCGCACCGGTATCGACGTCGACGACGAGCCAGCCCCGCGTGCCGCTGACCCGGGCTGCCTGTGCAATAGCGCGGGTTTTGGGCGGCGCGGGGGGGACCGTATCGGGC
>JBCCLX010000439.1:0-3567 GCA_039026635.1 Pseudomonadota bacterium | reverse complement strand
GTCCCCGGCACGCGACGTATCAATCAAATAGGAAACCTTGGCGCGCTGCAGATGAGGCAGACGCAAGAGCGGCGGTTCGAACCGTTATTGACGTTTGGGGAAGACGCTTCTTGGCAAGCGCGTCGGCGCCAACGGGCGCGTCCTCTCGGATGTTGGCGGGCGGCTGGCTCCGGCGGCTGGATTCGAACCAGCGACCAGCGGATTAACAGTCCGATGCTCTACCACTGAGCTACGCCGGATCAGGCCCGCCATGGGCACCCCGCGGCGCGGCGGCCTTGGGATGGCGGCGGGATAAGGGCGCCCCGCCGGCCTGTCAAGCCGCCCGGAAGGGCGGCGCGCCGATCCGATGTTGGATCTTTTACTGCGCAGCGATCGGCAGCGTGCCGCCGTAGTCGCGCGTCGCCTCACCGGCGGCCTGGGCGACCATGCGCCCGAGCGTGGCCAGGCGCTCCAGCGGGATGCGCGCGGACGGCCCACTGACCGAGATCGCCGCGACGGCATTGCCGTGCTCATCGAAGAGAGGGGCCGCCACACAGCGCAGGCCGAGCGCGTTTTCCTCATCATCCGACGCGAAGCCCAGCGCGCGCACTTCCTCGAGAGAAGCCTCGAGACGGGCGCGGTCCGTGATCGTCGCCGCCGTGACCCGCGCGAGCGGCAGGGAGCTCAGCAGATGCTGGCGACGCGTGCCGTCCATATGCGCCAGGAGAACCTTGCCCGCCCCCGAGGCGTGCAAGGCCACGCGCCCGCCGACGCCGGCGATGGCGCGCATGGCATGGCGGCTCTCGATCTGACCGATGCAGATCGCTTCCCCATCGCTCTCGACAAAGAGGTTCGCCGTCTCGCCCGAGATCTCCATCAGCCGGCGCAAATAGGGCCGCGTCAGGGTCAGTTTGTCCCGGGAGCGCGCGAAGGAGGAGCCGACGTAGAAAGCCGCGACGCCAACACGCCAGACACCGCCCTGAGGATCTGGTCGCACGAAGCGCTCGGCCTCAAGCGTCGTGAGCAGCCGGTGCGTGGTCGAAGGGGGCAGCCCAGCCGCCTCGGAAAGCTCGGTGAGCGACATGCCTTCGTTACTCGAAGCGAGGTGGCGCAACAGCGACAATGCTCGCGTCAGCGATCGGACTTGGCCCGCCGTCCGTCCTTTCTGATCCACAGATTTACCCTCCGGCCTCTCTCCATTGGACAGGAAGCTGGTGCGTCAGACGAAAAAGGAAAGGGATACACTGCGACCGCAAGCCGCGGAATCTGCCAATGGTTGCGGAAGGATACGATCCGTCAGACCGCGGGCGCCCAGGGCGTCTCTCCGGCAAACCGCGCCCGCGTCTGGGCGAGGGCGCTGAGCGTGCGCGAGAGCAGCGTCCGAAGCATCGACCCATGGCGCCGCGCATCGATGAGAGCGGCCTCGGGGTCGTCATTGATGGCACGCGCCTGACGCTCAAGCCCGACGGCGCCCACAGATCCTGCCATGCCGGCAAGGCTATGGCTGACAAAGCGCGTTCGATCCAGATCGCCCGTCTCAATGGCTGTGAGCAGCTCGGCCACCGCGGTCTCGAGTTCCGTCAGAGCCGAGGAAATCAGAGTGGCCACCCCCACATCCCCCGCAATCTCAGCCAAGCTCACCAGAGCACGCTCATCGACGACGGCGGTCGGGGTCGTGTCCACGCCATTTGCTGTTTGGGCCGTCCAGGCTTGCTCCGGAGCGGCTGCCGCGCGCAGCTGCCGGCGACGCTCCAGGACAGCGGAGAGCACCTCGCCAAAACGCTCGATAGAGACCAGGGGTTTGGCGATGATCCCGTCAGCGCCCGCCTGCTCGATCGCCTGACAGTTCTCCTGCATCACATAAGCAGTCAGCGCGACCATCGCCGTGTCCGCATGCCGCCCGTTCGGGACGCGCAAACGCCGGATCAGCTCCGTACCGGTCAGCCGCGGCATTTCGATGTCGATGATCAAGAGATCGAAGGTCTCGGCCGCGAGCGCGTCGAGCGCCTCAATCCCGTCGCCGACGATGACCGTCTGCGCCCCGAGATAGGCCAACATCTCACGTGCCACGATCTGGTTCGTGAGGTTGTCCTCAACGATGAGCGCCTTCACCCCTTTCAATACGGGGGTCACGGCGCGCTCGGGACGGCGCTCACCTGCGCGAATTGGAGACACATAAGCCATGTTGCAACCACGATAGCCACTCTACGATCACGCCGCGCTGCCAAAACGAGCAACCCGTGAATACGTAAGTGCATTAACGATGGCGGCGAAAACGTCACCATCTCGTGGCGAAAATGAGGAATATCGATCTGACCTATCCCCCCTCGTCTCCGTTCAGCCGTCGGTCACTTTGCCGTAACCGAGCGTGCCGAGCGCATCGGTGACCTCCTCCAGGATGGCCGGATCGTCGATGGTGGCCGGCATTTTATAGGTTTGACCATCGGCGATCCGCGCCATGATCCCCCGTAGGATCTTGCCTGAACGCGTCTTCGGCAGACGGTCGACGACGATGGCGGTCTTGAAGAAGGCCACGGGTCCGATCTCATCGCGCACGCGCTTCACGCATTCAGCGACGATCTCGTCATGGCTGCGCTCACAGCCTGCACTGAGGCACAGAAAGCCGAGCGGCACCTGGCCTTTCAGCTCGTCCGCAACGCCGATGACCGCGCATTCTGCAACATCCGGGTGACCCGCCAAGACCTCCTCCATCGCGCCGGTGGAGAGGCGGTGGCCGGCGACGTTGATGACGTCATCGGTCCGGGCCATGATGTAAACGTAGCCGTCTTCGTCGAGATAGCCGGCATCGCCGGTCTCGTAGTAGCCCTCAAAGCGCTGCAGATAGCTCTTCGAAAACCGCGCATCATTGCCCCAGAGCGTCGGCAGCGTGCCGGGCGGCAGGGGCAGCTTGATCGCGATGGCGCCGAGCTGGCCGCGCGGCACCTCCTCGCCCTCTTCATCCAGGATCTGCAGGTCGTAGCCCGGCATCGGCACCGTGGGTGAGCCCGACTTGATGGGCAGCGGCTCGAGACCCATCGGGTTCGCGGCAATGGAGAACCCGGTCTCGGTCTGCCACCAGTGGTCGATCACCGGCACGCCGAGCTGGTTGCCCGCCCATTCCACCGTCGGCGGATCCGCGCGTTCGCCCGCGAAATAGAGCCGCTCAAAGCTCGGCATGGGCGTCGATTTGATGAAGGCGCCATCGGGGTCCTGGCGGCGCACGGCGCGAGAGGCTGTGGGCGCCGTAAAGAAGACCTTGGCGCCATGCTCGGAGATCACCCGCCAGAACACGCCGGCATCGGGGGTCCCGATGGGCTTGCCCTCGAACATGATCGTCGTCGCCCCCACGAGAAGCGGCGCGTAGACGATGTAGCTGTGCCCGACGACCCAGCCGACATCGGAGGCGGTGAACATCACTTCGCCGGGGCCGACGCCGTAGATGTTCTCCATCGTCCAGATCAGCGCCACCATATGGCCGCCACTCGGGCGCACGACGCCCTTGGGCTGGCCCGTCGTGCCGGAGGTATAGAGGATGTAGAGCGGATCGGCCCCACCGATCGGCGTGCAGGGCGCGGGCTCGGCGCCTTC
>JBCCLX010000438.1:0-3569 GCA_039026635.1 Pseudomonadota bacterium | reverse complement strand
GACAGCGTGCCGGGCATCGCGCGCCTGCGCGCCACCCTCCTCGTCGCGCCCTGCTCCAACGGCTCGATCGCGCTCATGAGCCGTCTGGCCCGCTTCGCCGGCCTCTCCTGGGACGCTATCCTCGGGGCCGATGTAGCGCTGGCCTACAAGCCGAGCCCCGAGACCTACCAGCGCTCCGCTGCAGCCCTCGGCCTTGCCCCGTCGCAGGTCTTGATGGTCGCCGCCCATAACGACGACCTCGCCGCCGCAGCGCGCGCCGGACTGGCCACAGCCTTTATCCCGCGCCCCAGCGAGCATGGGCCCGGTCAGACCAAAGACCTCGCCCCTACCGGCGATTGGACCATGACCGCCCCCGACATGCGCGCCCTCGCGGCCCAGTTCCTCGACTGACACTCGCGAGACCGGCCACATCGACGACCCGCGCCGAAAGAGCATCAGGACCGCCGCGCAGGGCTTCGGCGCCGCCGGAGGCGGTGCCGGAGCGAAAAAAGGATCGCGGCGCCCGACAGGGGCGCTGCGATGCCGCTTCCTTCGATCTTGGGTCCTGCCCTCAGCTCTCGCCAGGCGCCTTCGGCACGATCCGTCCCAGGGACCGTCCGGCGCAGACATGGACGTGATAGTGATACACCTCCTGCACCCCATGTTCTCCGGCATTCGAGATGACCCGAAACCCCTGGCCGCCCGCAGGCTCCGCCGCGCCCGTCACGCGCGTCACCTCACTCACGAGCCGTGCAAAACCCGCCAGCTCCGCATCGCTCGCCTCCGCCCCGAAATGATCGGCGTTCACATAAGGCCCCTTCGGGATAACCAGCACATGCACGGGCGCTTTGGGATAGATGTCCTGAAAGGCCAGCGCATGATCGTTCTCCGCCACTTTTTCGCAGGGGATCTCGCCGCGCAGGATCTTGGCGAAGATGTTCTCGGGGTCGTAGTCGTAGGCCATGGCGCTCCCTTTCGGCTTCCTCACGCGGCTTTCCCGGCAGTCAGCGCCAGGAACACCTCCTCCAAATGCGGTTCCTCGGTGCTGATGTCGGCGATGGCAAGCCCCGCCTCGGTCACCGCCGCCATCAGCCGCGGCGCGGCATGCGCGCGCGTCGCATAACTCAACGCCAGCACATCCGGGGCGCGCAGCACCGCATCCACGTCAGGCCCCAAGTCTGGCCCCAGGTCGGGCGCCGCTGCCACGGGCCGCTCGAGCCGCAGCACCAGCGTCTTACGATCGAGCCGCGCCAGCATCGCGTCCTTGCCCTCGGAGGCGACGATCTGCCCGTGGTTGATGATCGCGATCCGGTCGCACATGGCCTCCGCCTCTTCGAGGTAATGCGTCGTCAGGATCACCGTCGTGCCCGCCTCATTCAGCTCGCGCACATAATCCCAGAGAAGCCGCCTGAGCTCGATATCGACCCCTGCCGTCGGTTCGTCGAGGACCAGGACCGGCGGCGCATGCACCATCGCCTTCGCCACCAAGAGCCGGCGCCGCATCCCGCCGGAGAGCGTCCGCGGATAGGCATTCGCCTTATCCGCCAGGCCCACCCGCTCCAGGATCTCACGGCTGCGCCGCGCCGCCCGCGGCACGCCATAGAGACCCGCCTGCACCTCCATCGCCGCAAGCGGCGTGAAGAAGGGATCGAGGTTCAGCTCCTGGGGCACCACCCCGATCGAGGCGCGGCTCTGGCGCGGGTTCACGTCCTGATCGAACCCCCAGATCCGCACAGTGCCCGCCGTCTTCACCACGAGCCCTGCGAGGATGTTGATGAAGGTCGATTTGCCCGCCCCGTTCGGGCCCAAGAGCCCAAAGATCGAGCCGGCCGGGATGTCGAGATCGATGCCCTTCAGCGCCTCCTTCACAGGCTCCGCCCCCTGCGCCGCATACGTCTTGCGCAGGCCCAGCACCTCGATCGCGTTCTGCATGACCCGTTCCCTTAACCCAGCACCCTCATTCTCTCGACCAGGATCCTTGGCCTGTCCACCCGCCGGCGCTAGTGTCGGGCGGGACCGATGAGGGAGACGCGCGATGCAGGCAGATGTGCCCGAGATGGAGATTGTCACGACGCGGCGCGTGTGTTGCGACGGCGGAGGCGGCGCGCTCGGCCATCCGCGCGTCTGGCTCACCATCGGTCCGCGCGGCTGGGTCGAGTGCGGCTATTGCGACAAGCGTTTCGTGCTGAAAGAGGGTGGCGCAGAGGGTTCCGGGGGGGAGGCCCACTAATGGGCCTATCCAAGGGCGATCACCTCTTCCTCGTCGACGGTTCCGGCTACATCTTCCGCGCCTACCATGTGATGCCACCGCTGACCCGTCGCTCCGACGGGCTGCCCGTGGGTGCGGTCGCCGGCTTCTGCAACATGCTCCATCGCTTCGTGCAGGGCCTTGCCAAAGAGCCGCCCACGCATATGGCGGTGATCTTCGACTATTCGTCCAAGAGCTTCCGCAATGACTTCTACGCGGACTACAAGGCCCACCGCCCCGAACCGCCCGAGGATCTGAAGCCCCAGTTCCCCCTGATCCGCGACGCCACCCGCGCCTTTTCACTGCCCTGTATCGAGAAGGAGGGGTTCGAGGCCGACGATATCATCGCCACCTATGCCGAGGCCGCGCGCGAGGCTGGCGCCCGCGTCACCATCGTGTCCTCCGACAAGGACCTCGCTCAGCTCGTCGGCGGCGGCGTGGTGCTCTTCGACCCCATGAAAGAGACCACCATGGATGTGGAGGAGGTCGAGGCCAAATACGGCGTCGGCCCCGATAAGATGACCGACATCCAGGCGCTGGCCGGCGACAGTGTCGACAATGTGCCCGGCGCTCCCGGTATCGGGTTGAAGACCGCGGCGACCCTGATCAACGATTTTGGTGACGTCGAAACGCTGCTCGAGCGCGCCGAGGAGATCAAACAACCCAAGCGCCGTCAGACGCTTATCGACAACGCGGACCTCGTCCGCATCTCCAAGCGCCTCGTCACCCTCGACCGCGCCGTGCCCGACCTCGAGAGCCTCGACGACTTCGTGCTGCAGCCGGTGGATCCGACGCGTCTGCTGGCCTTCCTGACGGAGATGGAGTTCCGCACGCTCACGGCCCGCATCGCCGAGGCCCATGGCGTCGAGACCCCGCCCATCGGGGGCCCCTCGGGTGACGAGACGCCGAGCGAGACGACAGGCACCACCGACGCGCCGGGCGCACTCCGCGAGATGCCGCCCCTCGACGCGTCCGCCTATGAGACCGTGCAGGACATGGCCGCCCTCGACGCCCTGATCGCGGAGGCGCAGGAAAGCGGCCTCCTCTGTATCGATCTGGAGACCACAAGCCTCGATGAGATGCGTGCCGATATCGTGGGTTTCGCGCTCTCCCCCCGCCCCGGTCGCACCGCCTATGTGCCGGTCAACCATGTGGATGGCGAGGCCGATCTGCTCTCGGGAGGTGCGCGCATCGCCGGTCAGCTTGAGCTCGCGCCGGTGCTGGCAGCCCTGGCCCCGATCCTCAGCGATCCGGCCGTTCTCAAGATCGGGCAGAATTTAAAGTACGATATCAAAGTCTTAGCCCGCCACAATACCGCCGTGACGCCCTTCGACGACACGAT
>JBCCLX010000437.1:0-3573 GCA_039026635.1 Pseudomonadota bacterium | reverse complement strand
GCGCCTTGCCCGCGATCTCCTGCAGACGCGGCTCCACGGTCGCCCGAACGGTCAGCCCGCCTTCGAAGAGCGCCTCACGACCGAACTCTGTGATGACCTGACGACGCACCTCGGAGGTGAAGAACCCGAGCCCCGCCACAGGGTCGGCACCATCCGCCGCCTCGCTATCGTCACTGGCTGCCGCAACGGGCGTCTCGCTCTCTGGCGCCGCGCCGAGGCGGGTGACAAGCGGGGCCTCGCGCGCAGCCAGCGCCGTCTCTCGGTCGAGATAGCCGTTCTCCGCCATCTCCCGCAGCACATAGTTCCGACGCGTCACGGCATCGGCGTAGTTGCGCACGGGATGCAGGTTCGAGGGCTCCTTCGGCAGGCCGGCGAGATAGGCCACTTCGCCCGGCTCAAGCTCATCCAGCCGCTTGTCGAAATAGTTCCGCGCCGCCGCCACGATCCCGTAAGAGCGCGCGCCGAAGAAGATCTCGTTGAGATAAAGCTCCAGGATCTCGTCCTTGCTGAGCGCGCCGTCGATGCGCACCGCCAGGATCGCTTCCTTGATCTTGCGTTCGATGGAGCGGTCGTTGTCGAGCAGGAAGTTCTTCATCACCTGCTGCGTGATGGTCGAGGCACCGGCCATCCGGGCGGAGCGGCCCTGCAGGCGCGCCTGGCCGAAGCGGGCAAGGGCCTTGGCGATCCCCATCGCATCGACGCCGGGGTGCTCGTAGAAGTTCTTGTCCTCGGCCGAGATGAAGGCCTGTTTCACCAAATCCGGCACCTCATCGATCGGCACGAAGATGCGCCGCTCGGTGGCATATTGGGCGATCTGGGTGCCGTCGGAGGAGTAGACACGGCTCAGAAGCTTCGGCTGATAGTTCACCAGCTCATCGTGGCCCGGCAGGTCACGGCCATAGATATGGCCAAGACCCATTAGCCCAAGGACGCCGAAGATACCGGCGATGGAGAGACTGGCGAAGGCGGTTCCGATAAGGCGGAGGATCACAGTGCTGGTCCCGACGGTTCTGATGCGAGGCAGCGCCCCGGCAACACTTCGTTCTTCCCTGTAGGTAATCGATTCAGCGCGCAAGCGCTATGTGCCGGACTATTGCGCCGGGCTTGTGGCAGTACCACGGCGCCAGGCGTCGATGGCGAGCGTGATCCGTTCGGCCGTCTCCATCTGCCAGCGCCGGTCCGTCAACCGCTCGCGATCGTCGATGTTGGAGAGAAAGCCGAGCTCTATCAGGATAGCCGGAAAATCCACGCTGCGCAGCACACGGAAATTGGCGTTGCGATGCGGGCGTGTCAGCAGCACCGGCACATCGGGCCCAAGATCGCCAAGGATCACCGAGGCCAGTTCTTCCGCCTGCCCCCCTGCCCTGCGTTGACTGAGATCGACGAGGATGCGCGTGACATCATCGGAGGCACCAGCGAGCGAGACACCGCGCAGGATGCTGTCGCGTGGCGCCGTAGAGGTGACCTCTTCCGCTGCACGCAGCCGATCCTCTTCGGTCAGCGTGTAGATCGAGAGGCCGGAGGCGGTACCCGAGGCCTCCGTATCGGCATGGATCGAGACAAAGGCATCCGCGCCCTCTGCCACGGCCTTGCGCAGGCGCGCACCGAGCGGCAGAAACCGGTCGCCCTCCCGCGTAAGGACGGCGCGCATGCCCTCGATCGAACCGATCCGCAGGGCCAAGCGCCGGGAGAAGACGAGGGCGAAGTCCTTCTCGACGATCCCATCCACCATCGCACCGGGGTCGTGGCCGCCGTGTCCGGGGTCGATCACAACGGTGAAGGGCTGGGGCCAGTCCACCTCGCGCGCGGCGACGAGGGCGGCAAAGTCCTGAGGGCGGGCCGTCGGCAGGGGCACGCGGGCGGGCAGCATCGCGATCATGGCGGCCTGGCCGACGGCAAAGACCAGCGTCTCACCTGGCCTCGCATCCTGGCGCCGCGCACTCAGGATACCGTCCGAGCCTGCGCGGTCGGGCGCTTCGAGGACCAGCCGGGTCGCGCTCTCCTCATCGATGGTAAGGCTCAGACCCTCCGGTAGCGCGAGCGTCGCTTCCGCGCGCAGATCCGGCAGCGTCACGATGACCTGCCCGGGCCCCGCGGTGACCTCCGCCTCGGTCTCAGCGGCGGGCTCGATGGCAAGGGCCAGGCGCAGATGCGCGCCCTCTTCCGCGATGGTCACGGAGACGAGCCTCGGTTCCGGCAAGGCATCGCTGCCCGATGCGGGCCCGGGGAGTGCCGTAAGAAAGAGCCCGCAGAGCGCGACGAAACCCGTCATCGATCTGCGCCAACACCGCGAAAACTGCGCAATCCCGCTCATCACCGCCTCATCCTCACACACCTCTGCCGCTTTGCGCGGTCTGGGCGGGAGACTAACACCGAACTGGCCGCGCAACCATTGCTCCATCGGTGCCGCAGTGGCGCAATTTCCGTTTGTCACCAGTCAGATCCGCTGGTATGGGCGAAGAGAGCCGGTCCGCGCCTTCGGGTGTGCGCTCGGCCAGACCTGTGCACCATGCGCCTGGCAGCTTTTGCCGCGCGACGCGACACAGGCCGAGAGAACCCCTACGGCGCCCCCGAGCGACCGTCATAACCGCGCCGCCTCCGATCCGATGGGAGATGGTGCTGCACCGGAACAGCGATGGCGAGCCCCACGCAGAGACAGCCGACCGACGCGCACCCCCCTCGCGGGCTTGGCGTCGGCACGCTCCCAGCCCGAAAGGCGCGCGCGCGCGCTCCTCGGCGGCAGGAGCGGCGGGACCGGCACCCTGCCTGGCAGGCGCTCGTCCGCCCCAGACAAGAGAGAAAGCGCCTCATGCGCGAGGAATGCAGCCGGGCCATGCCCGACGGCCGCGTCCTTGCGCTGGGGCTGATCAATATCCATGGCAAAGAAAATGCTCATCGATGCCACCCACCCGGAAGAGACCCGGGTTGTGGTGGTCGACGGGAACAAGGTTGACGATTTCGACTTCGAGTCGGTCAACAAGAAGCAGCTGGCCGGCAACATCTATCTCGCGAAGGTGACGCGCGTTGAGCCGTCGCTGCAGGCGGCTTTCGTCGATTATGGCGGCAACCGGCACGGGTTCCTGTCCTTCGCCGAGATCCATCCCGACTACTACCAGATCCCCGTGGCCGATCGCGAAGCGCTGATCGCCGAGGAAGCGGCGCTGGTCCGGCGCGAGAACGGCAACGGCAGCGGGTCGCAGAACGGGTCCCAGGACGAGGATGAGGGCCGGCGCGGGCGTGGGCGGCGCGGTCGGCGCAAGAGCGATCGACAGGGCGGCGAAGAGCAGGCAGCCGCAGAGGACCTCGCCGCCGATGGTGCGGTCGAGGCAGAGGCAGCCTCTGACGGCGGGGACGAGAGCCGGGCCGATGGGGGCAAAGGCCGATCGCGCGGGCGCCGCGGGCGTGGACGCCGGAAATCCGGCGACAGCGTCTCCGATGATGGCGGGATCGCCGGCTTCGACGTGATCGACCCCGAGGGCGGCGGTCTCGACGGCGCACCAGAACCGCAGGAGGTCGTCGCAGCCCCCTCGGAGCCTGCCTCCGAAGTGAGCCCCGATGAAGGGCCGGAGGCTG
>JBCCLX010000436.1:0-3574 GCA_039026635.1 Pseudomonadota bacterium | reverse complement strand
GGGGCGAGGAAAGTCGAGCCCGACTGCGAGCGCGCGCCGAAATCCGAAGCGTCTGTAGTACGGCTCGTCTCCAACAAGCAAGACACGGTGCCATCCAAGACGTGTGGCCTCTTCCAAGCTGTCCATGACGAGCAGGGCGCCTAGCCCTTCTCCCTGGCGCGTCGCATGCACAGCAACGGGGCCGAGAAGCAGCGTGGGTAGGGAAGGTTGGTCTTCTCCCCGGGCAATTTGCACGGGCCAGTAGCGGATGGCGCCGATCACTGCGTCATACTCATCGCGCGCGATGGTACAGAGCGCATGAACCGGGGCCACACCGGCGCGGAGTTGGTAAGACGACAGCGCCTCGCGGCCCGGGGCGAAGGCATGATCGAGCAATGCCTCAACTTCATCGGCATCCGCCGGGCGTTCTCTAAGCAGTCGGAGCATGGGGTGGTTCGGCTGTCCGGCGCGGTCGCCGGCTGGAGGATCTTGGGGACAGAGGGTTGCAGCTTTCCAGGTCGGGCGCCCTGGGCCATTGCTGACACGCAGCCCGGCTTTATCTGCGCTATCATGCCGCTCAGGCCGACACCAGCGCTTGCAGCGGAGATCGCCCTCCCCCGCCGCCGCCTCCAAGAGGCGCCGCACCGCCACAGGACCCGCTCATGTTCTATCGCCCGGCCGACGGCCATGGCCTACCACACGATCCGTTCAAGGCGCTCGTCGTCCCCCGACCCATCGGCTGGATTTCGAGTGTCGATGCCGAGGGCCGCGCCAATCTCGCCCCCTATTCCTTCTTCAACGGCTGTGGCGATGCGCCGCCCCTGGTCATGTTTGCGCAGACCGGGCGCAAGAGCTGGGCGGAGAGCGAGAAGGACAGCCTTGCGAACGTCCGCGCGACGGGGGTCTTCGCCTGCAATCTGGTCGGCAAGGCGATGCAGGATGCGATGAACAAAAGCTCTGGCACCTATGACCATGGCGTCGACGAGTTCGCGCTTGCGGGCCTGGAGAAGGCCCCGTGCGAAGAGATCGCGGCGCCGCGTGTCGTCGGCGCGCCTGCGGTCCTGGAGTGTCGGCTGGTTCGCATCGTCGAAGATCTGCCGAGCTGGCGTGATCATGCGCGCAACACCATCGTGATCGGCGAAGTCGTCGGCGTGCACATCGACGAGGCGGTGATGAAAGAGGGGATGGTCGACGTGCTCGCGTTCAACCCGCTCGCCCGCATGGGCTACAAGGACTACACGAGCGTCCAGCACGCTTTCGCGCTCGATCGCCCGGGGTAGGTGGGGCTGGGGAGCCCCGGGACGCCCTCAGCCTCCCTAGGCTCTCGTCACCGCCTCCGGCCAGCAAAGCCCAAGCGCCCTATTCCGCTCCTGCGCCGATCCGGCCTATGTAGGCGCGCGCCGTGACGCAGTCGGCGCCAGGAGAGGGAGGCGCGGATGCTGGGGATCATTGGGGGCTCGGGGCTCTATGACATCGATGGGCTCGAAGCGGTCGAGGAGATCGCCGTCGAGACGCCGTGGGGTGCGCCGTCGGACCGGATCCGCAAGGGGCGCCTCGGTGAGACGGAGATCGTGTTTCTGCCTCGTCACGGGCGCGGCCATGTCTATGGACCCTCCGACATCCCCTACCGCGCCAACATCGACGCCCTGAAGCGGCTCGGCGTGACCGATGTGCTCAGCTTCTCGGCCTGTGGCTCCTTTCGCGAGGAGATGGCGCCCGGCGATTTCGTCCTCGTCGATCAGTTCATCGACCGGACCTTCGCGCGGGTGAAGTCGTTCTTCGGACAGGGCTGTGTCGCTCATGTCTCGATGGCGGAGCCCACCTGCCCGCGGCTGCGGGAAGAACTCGCGGCCTGCGCCGAGGCGGAGGACGTGCCGACGATCCATACGGGCGGCACCTATCTCGCCATGGAGGGCCCGCAGTTTTCGAGCCTTGCGGAGAGCAAGATGTATCGCGAGCAGTGGGGCTGCGATGTGATCGGGATGACGAATATGCCCGAGGCCAAGCTCGCCCGTGAGGCGGAGCTTTGTTACGCGACGGTCGCGATGGTGACGGATTACGACAGCTGGCATCCCGACCACGGTGAGGTCGACATCCAGTCGATCATCAAGACGATGCATGCCAATGTGGCGGGTGCCAAGGCGCTTCTCTCCGCGGTCTCGGCCCGGCTCTCCTTCCCCCGCCCACCCTGCTATGCCGGCTGCGACCGGGCGCTCGAGTTTGCGATCATCACCGCGCCCGAGATGCGCGATCCGGCGCTGCTCGCCAAGCTCGACGCCGTCGCGGGTCGGGTCCTGACCGCGGGGTGACCGGCGGCTGATCCCTTGCTTGCCTCTAGCAGGCCGTTGCAGGCCCCTGGCGCTGCCGCCTCTCCGCCCGCAGGCGCTTCACAGCGGCGGCATGCGGGCCTAGGGTCCCGCTCGGCCAAATTGCATCGGTAGGAGCGATAGGATGGACGGCGCTGACGGACCTCTCTTCTCCCTCGACATGCTGGAGGAGGCCGCGCGGCTGGTGCATGCGCGGATGCCGCCCACACCCCAATACGCCTGGCCCCTGCTGGCTGCGCGCACGGGCGCGGAGGTCTGGGTCAAGCATGAGAACCACACGCCGACCGGCGCCTTCAAGCTGCGTGGCGGGCTGGTGCTGATCGACCGGTTGGTCCGCTCCGGCGCCCTCGCTCCCGGTGGTCCGGGGATCGTGACGGCGACGCGGGGGAATCACGGCCAGTCGATCCCCTTCGCCGCACAGGCCCATGGCATCCCCGTCACCGTCTATGTGCCGCACGGGAACAGCGACGAAAAGAACGCGGCGATGGAGGGTTGGGGTGCGCGGCTCGTGGTTCATGGCGCCGATTTCGAGGAGGCGCGGCTCGAGGCCGTACGCGTCGCCGAGGAAACCGGTGCGCTGATCGTCCCACCCTTCCACCCCGACCTGGTGCTCGGTGTTGCGACCTATGCTTTGGAGCTGTTCCGCGCGGCCCCGCCGCTCGACACCGTCTATGTCCCGATCGGGATGGGTAGTGGGATTTGCGCTGTCATCACGGCGCGGGACCTGCTGGGGCTCGACACCGAGGTCGTCGGCGTCGTCTCGACCGGTGCCGATGCCTATGCGCTCAGCTATGAGGCCGGCCGCGTCGTGACCACTGAGAGCGCTGTGACTTTCGCCGATGGCATGGCCTGTCGCGCGCCCTGGGAGGCGCCGCTTGCGATCATCTGTCGGGGGGCGGCGCGGGTCCTTCGGGTGAGTGACGACGAGGTGGCGGAAGCGATCCGGATCTATCACAGCGACACGCATAACACCGCCGAGGGAGCCGGTGCGGCCCCGCTTGCGGCCCTGATGCAGGAGCGTGAGCGGCAGCAGGGCAAACGCGTTGGCGTGATCCTCTGCGGGGGCAACATCGACGCGCGCTGGATGGCGGAAGTGCTGGCGGGCGGGACGCCGCGGCCCTGAACACGCCTGCCAAAGCGTGAAATCTAGCACACCTCTGCGGCATCTCGCCTCGCACTAGGAGTGGCGCAACCTGTCAGTGCGCCTACATCCCGCCCCTGCCTGCGCATGCGCCCTGCGTCTGCGCCTGAAAGGAAGGGACGAGCTG
>JBCCLX010000435.1:0-3599 GCA_039026635.1 Pseudomonadota bacterium | reverse complement strand
CCGAGGGCTGGCCCCGCCACGAGCTGACCTGGTGGCTGCTGCCCGAAGCACGGGGTGCGGGCCTCGCGCAGGAAGCCTCGGTCGCCATCATGAGCTTTGCGATGAACTCCCTCGGCTGGCCCTCTGTCGAGACGCATATCCGTGACGGGAACCTGCCGGCCCATCGCCTGGCCGCCCGGCTCGGCGGCGAGAAGATCGCGCGAGAGGTCTTTCCAGATGGCCATGAGCGGGATGTCTACCGCCTGGCGCCCACCGACGCGATGCCCTTCGGCGCAACGCCCGAGAGCGAGGAGAGCGCATGAGTGACGACGCGGCGAAGGCGACGGTGGTCCTGAAGGGCCTGCGCCACTCGATCGACAATCTCGACGCGATCCTCGTCCACACCCTGGCCGAGCGCTTCAAATGCACGCAGGAGGTGGGACGGCTGAAGGCCGAGCATGCCCTGCCCCCGGCCGATCCCACCCGGGAGGCGGCTCAGATCGAACGGCTCGAGCGGCTCGCGATCGAGAGCGGCCTCGACCCCGACTTCGCCAGGAAATTCATGCGGTTCATCGTCGATGAGGTGATCCGCCACCACCGCCAGTTCCAGAAATAGGCGCAGACGCGCCCCCAACACCGACCTCAAGGAGAGAAACCCATGTCGATCAAGATCCGGCTCGCCCGCGGCGGCTCGAAGAAGCGGCCCTTCTACCGCATCGTCGCCGCCGATAGCCGCATGCCGCGCGACGGCCGCTTCATCGAGAAGCTCGGCACCTACAATCCGCTCTTGCCGAAGGACAGCGAGTCGCGCGTGCAGATGAACATGGAGCGCGTGCAGCACTGGCTGGGCCAGGGCGCGCAGCCGACGGACCGCGTTGCCCGCTTCCTCGAAGCTGCCGGCGTCCGCGAAAAGCCCGTGCGCGCCAACATGAAGAAGGCCGAGCCCGGCAAGAAGGCGCAGGAGCGGGCCAAGGAGCGCGAGGAGAAGCGCGCCGCCGCCGAGGAAGCCGCCCGCGAGGCCGAGGGTGCGGCAACCGAGGCCGAGGCGGCGCCGGCCGAGGAGAGTGCTGCCGAGTGACGCGGTAGGGTGGGGTTCACCCCACCGCCCGTCCGGACACCCGCGCCATGTCAGCGCCCGCCACGCCCGAGGAACGAGAGGAAACCGTCTGCGTCGGCGCCGTCGCAGGCGCCTTCGGCGTGCGCGGCGAGGTGCGCGTCAAGTCCTTCTGCGCAGAGCCGGAGGCGATCGCTCGCTATGGCCCGCTGCGCACTGAGGATGGCACGCGCGAGTTCCGCCTGCGCATCACGCGACCGGTCAAGGGCGGGCTGGCCGCGCGGCTCTCCGGGGTCGCGACACGGGAAGAGGCCGAGGCTCTGCGGGGCACGCGCCTGCACGTTCCTCGAGCCCGCCTGCCCCGACTGCCAGATGACGAGTTCTACCACGCCGATCTGATCGGTCTTTCGGTTCAGGACACGGGCGGCGCGCCCCTTGGCCGCGTCGAGGCCGTCCACGACCATGGCGCCGGCGACGTCCTCGAGATACGTGGCCCGGCCGGCACCCTCCTCCTGCCCTTCACCCGCTGGGCGGTTCCCACCGTCGACCTCGCCGCAGGCCGCCTCGTCGCCGACCCACCGGCCGAGGCTGAGACCGGAGCTGACGACGATGGCGAGGACGAGGACAAGGACGAGCAATCGGGTGAAGCGATGACGGGGCGCCTCAATCGAGGCGCAGTCGGCGATGATGGCCGGTGGAGCGATGACCCGTGAACGGGGAGCCCAAAAAACCGCGCTCGGCCGGCATGATCCAGCCGCGGGTCACGGCCGAGCCGCGACCCCTGATGCAGGATCGGGCGCGGCCGGCGGCCTTTCGCGCCACCGTCGTCACCTTGTTTCCGGAGCTCTTTCCGGGCCCGCTCGGCGCGAGCCTCATGGGCCGGGCGCTGAAGGACGGGCTTTGGGCGCTCGATACTGTCGATATCCGACGCTTTGCGCGGGACAAGCACCGCACGGTGGACGACACGCCCGCCGGCGGGGGTGCCGGCATGGTGATGAAGGCCGATGTGGTGGCCGCAGCGCTTGACGCAGCGCGCGCGCCGGGTGATACGCGCCGCCTGATCTATCTCTCGCCCCGCGGACGGCCCTTCGATCAGGGCCTGGCGGCAGAGCTCGCCGCAGAGCCGGGGCTCATGCTCCTCTGCGGGCGCTATGAGGGGGTGGATGAGCGCGTGATCGACGGTCGTGGCCTCGAAGAGGTCTCGCTCGGCGATTATGTGCTGTCGGGCGGCGAGATCGCGGCGATGGCCGTTCTCGACGCGGTGCTGCGGCTGCTCCCCGGGGTGCTGGGGAATGCGGCCTCGGCCGAGGAAGAGAGTTTCGTGCGGGGGCTCTTGGAGCATCCGCATTACACGCGCCCCCAGGTTTGGGAGGGGCGGGAGATCCCCGAGGTGCTCACCTCCGGCGATCATGCCCGCATCGCCCGCTGGCGGCAGGACGAGGCCGAAAGGCTGACACGCGCACGGCGTCCAGATCTCTGGCGGGCCCGGCAAGATGCTGGGAGGACCCCGACCGACGGGCCAGAGCAATCGGATGGCGGGACAAAAGGCCGGGCGACCGGCGACATAAAGGAATGACGCGATGAACATCATTGAGACGCTCGAGGCGGAGCAGATCGCCGCCCTCGGCAAGGACATCCCCGACTTCGCGCCCGGCGACACCCTGCGGGTCGGCTTTAAGGTGACCGAAGGCACGCGCACGCGTGTCCAGAACTACGAGGGCGTCTGCATCTCGCGGCGCGGCGGCAACACGCTCGCGGCCAGCTTCACGGTGCGCAAGATCTCGTTCGGCGAGGGCGTCGAACGTGTCTTCCCGCTCTACAGCCCAAACATCGATGCGATCACGGTGGTACGGCGCGGCCAGGTGCGCCGCGCGAAGCTCTACTACCTGCGCTCGCGCCGCGGCAAATCGGCCCGTATCGCCGAGAAGACCAACTATCGCGCCCCGAAGCCGAAGAGCACTGGAGGCGCGGCCAGCGCCGATTGAGGCCCGAGCAAGGGCCTACAAAATGCCCAAGAAAAGGCCGCCCGGGGCAAACCTGGGCGGCCTTTTCGATTGGCGATCGGGCATCCAAGGTCAGTGATCAGCCAGCCGCCGTCGCAGCGTCTGCGCCCTTGCGGCGCAGAACGATGAGGCCGGAGACGGCGCCGAGGAGCAGGATCACCGTGGGCGGCAGCGGCACGACGGTGACACCACCACCCGTCTGCCCACCGCCCGTCTGCCCGCCACCATCATCCGGATCGTCGCCGGCACCCCCGCCGCCACTGCTCGCAGCAGTTCCCTCAAGCGAGAAGTCGTCGAAGTAAATCTGGCGGCCAGCCGCCGTGGAGTTGCCGAAAAGCAGGACCGAGACGAGCGAGGCGTCGGCCAGATTGAAGCTCACACCACCGCCATTCGTGCCGCCGGAGGACAAAAGATCCACCTCCAGCGCCGAGATCCCATCGAGCAGTACCCGCAAGAACAGATCATCGCGCCGGCCCGCGCCATCATTCTCGAAATCAAAACCAGACCCAGTTGTGCCGTAGTTGAAGCTGAGCTCGAGGTCTGTGTACCCAGTGGCATCGATG
>JBCCLX010000434.1:0-3604 GCA_039026635.1 Pseudomonadota bacterium | reverse complement strand
GGTGTGTCCGAGAGCTTGCGCGCAGCGATGATCATCTTCTCGCGCTCGGTGAGTGCCTTGAAGGCATCCGACAGCCAGCCACGGGCGGTGTCGATATCGCGTTCGCGGCCCACGGTCTCTGCCGCCTGGGGACCATCGTCCTCCAGCGTCTCGACCCATTCGCGCCCATCCTCGCCCGCCTGCTGCGCATTGAGCGAGAAGTCGGAGCCGGCAAGACGGGCTTCCATCATCTCCACATCACGAAGCGGGACCCCGAGTTCCTCGGCAATCTCACGCTGCAATTCGGCCGCATTCGGCGGGATCCCAGCCGCGTCGCGCTCGCTTTCGAGCTTGGCGCGGACACGGCGCATGTTGAAGAAGAGGGCCTTCTGGGAGGAGGTGGAGCCGGTGCGCACAAGGCTCCAGTTCCGCATCACATAGTCCTGGATCGAGGCTTTGATCCACCAGACCGCGTAGGTCGAGAACCGTACCCCGCGGTCAGGATCGAATTTCGATGCCGCTTTCATGAGGCCGACGCCGGCTTCCTGAATGAGGTCGGTCATCGGTGCGCCGTAGCGGCGGTACTTTGATGCCATTGAGATGGCGAGGCGCAGATAGGCGGTGACGAGACGATGGAGGGCCGCCTCGTCCTTGTGATCGCGCCAGCGGCGCGCCAGATCGAGCTCGGTCTCGGCATCGAGAAGTTCGGCCGACATGGCCTGGCGTGCAACATCCCCTGATGAAGAAGCGTAGGCGGTGCTCATTTCAGATCTCCGCTGTCATTAACGAAGCCGTCTTGTGCGGCGATGAGGGGGATACGCAGCGGGTGACGGATCGGTTCACAGGCATTGCAAAAAGAAATGCTTGAAATCGCCTGAATGCCCTCACTCTTTGTGAATTGTGTAAATAAACTGGTAACGATCTTCACGCCTTTCGGCCAACTCTGCCCATTCCTTGAGCAGGTCTTTCCATTCTGCAGGTGATTCCGTCTTGTAGGCGATACCAATTGGAAGCCGCGAAGGGGATTTCTCGTCCCTCTGGTTCAAAAGAGAGTGATCTCCAGAGCCGGCAAGAGAATCTCGGGCCTGGGCTCAGATTGGAAATCCGAGCTGGCGGAGGACCTGCGGGATTTCCTTCTTAACCTTGAAGAACCCCGCCGTGGCATGCGGTTGGAAAGCCTCGTCCCAGGCCCGGCGCCTCTCTTCGAGTGTGATCCCAGCCTTCTCCAGCGCCGGACGCGCCTGATCGAGCCAGTCGCGGACCCAGCCTGTGTGCAGGAACCCGGTGGCAATCCGCTCCGCGCCCGCGTCCCGTGCCCAATCGATAAGGGCCGTGACCTTGGTGCCCGTCTCGAAAGCCGGCCCGGCCGGGGCGCCGGCGCGGGCGGTCGCATCGGCCAGGGCCGCGCGGTCGAAGGCGATCAACGGCGCCGAGACCGGCGCATAGGAGCGGTGTTCTGTGAGCCGAAGGGTGGCGACCGCCACGGGCTGGCCCGGCAGCGCCATGGTCTCGACGCCCAGATCCTCCGTGGTCAGGAGCAGCGCGGTCGGCCGATCGAAACGCGGCGGGTCGACGGGACGCAGGAGCCCGCGGGCTGGAAGTGGGCCTTCGTCGAGCGGCACCGGATCGCGCAACAGCCCCGCCGCCGACAATGCGCCGCCTTCCCGAGAGGCGGTGAACTTGCGGATGTTCCACTCGGCCGCCGCGTAGTTCTTCCCTTGCGTGTGCAACCCGGCCACCCAGCGCCAGCCGAGCGTGTTGGAGGCTGCATCCCCGTCCAGAAGATGGCGCAGGAAGAAATCCGCCCCCAGCCGCCAGGGCAGGCCAAGGGTGAAGATCCAGATCGAGGCGAACCACATGCGTGCGTGGTTGTGCAGATAGCCTGTCTCGACCAGCTCCTGCGCCCAGACATCGAAGGCCTCGATCCCGGTCTCGCCCGCCTCTGCCGCCGCGACCGCCTTGGCGAGCCCGCCCTTTTGCAGGAGCGCCTCCCGGTCCTGCGCTAGCCCTGCCCGATACCTCGTCCAAACCGACGGGCGCAGCTCCAACCAGCCTTTGAAATAGGTCCGCCAGACCACCTCCTGCACAAACTTCTCGCAGGACGAGAGGCGGTGACGCGCCAGCGCTGCGGCTACCGTCTCCTTCTCGGTCACCATGCGCCGTGCGATCCAGGGCGAGAGGACCGAGACGTTGTCCCGCTTGCCTGGGCCCGCGTCATAGTTGCGACGGCTCTTGTAGTGCCCAGCGGTGCGTGGGGCGAAACGCTCGAGCCGTCGCAGGCCCTCGGCCCGCGTTGCCGGCCAAGATGTCTGCAGCCCGTCCTCCGGCATCTCTAGCGGCAGCGCCATGGTCGTTCTCCGTCCCCGATCTGTTGCAACGGCGAGCTAGTTAGCCGCCCTCAAGCGTCGAGCCTTGGCCGCTGCGCCATGCAGCCGCGGCCTGGGCGGCCTAGCCGTCGTCTGAGCCGCTCTCTGGGTCGTGGTCTGGGCCGTCGTCTGGGCCGTCGTCCGGGTAGTCGACGCGCGTCAGCACCAGCCCATCGGGCGGGGCGACTGGCCCGCAGGCGGCGCGAGACCGCGCTTTGAGCGCCGCCTGCACTTCTGCTGGCTTCCAGGCGCCAGAGCCCACGCGTTCGAGCGTGCCGACAAGGCTGCGGACCTGATTGTGGAGGAAGGAGCGGGCCTCGAGCCGGCAGAGGATCGTCTCGCCGTCTCGCACTACTTCGAAGACATCGAGCGTCTTGACCGGCGAGGCGGCCTGGCACTGGGTCGAGCGGAAGGTCGTGAAATCATGGTGACCGGTCAGCAGCGCCGCCGCCTCTGCCATCGCCTCTGCATCGAGCGGTCGCGCTACTCGCCATGCCTGTCCGGCCTCCAGCGTCAGTGGCGCGTGGCGATTGATGATCCGGTAGAGGTAGTGTCGGCGCTGCGCCGAGAAGCGGGCATGGAAATCAGGCGCCACGCGCACGGCCTCCAACACCGACACGGCATGCGGGCGCAGGTGATGGTTGATCGCGGCGGCGAGCCGGAACGGATCCCACTCCCGCGCCAGATCCACATGCGCCACCTGCCCCGTGGCATGAACCCCCGCATCCGTCCGACCTGCGCCTTGGACCAGGGGTGCTGGCCGCGATGCCTCGTCCTCGGCCCCTGCAGCAACGCCTGCCGCCCCGAGGTGGCGCAGCGCGTCCTCAAGGACGCCTTGGATGGAGAGCCCGCTTGCCTGGCGTTGCCAGCCGACAAAGCCGCCGCCGTGGTATTCGATGAGCAGTCGATAGCGCATGGCCGCCTCCTGCCCGCTCGCTCCTGAAGCTGCAAGTCCGCTGCAACCCAGGGGATCGCGCGCCGTCGCGTGTTTCCAGCGTTGCAGATCAGTCGGTCAACACCGATGTAAGAGCGCGGCTCGAAGGCCAGGAGCAGACAGTGCTGCATGCTATGCGGCGGCGGTTTGTCCGACGGGGAGAAGTGAGATGGGAGAAGAGCGCGGCGTGCTCTCCGGATCTGAGGACGAGGGCCTCCGGCGCCCCCCGCAGGGCCCGGGTCTCCTCTCGGGCTTGGCCGATGATCTGCTCGACGGCATCGATCGGCTGCGCAGTGGGGCGAGCGAGGCGTTCGATCCGGTGCTG
>JBCCLX010000433.1:0-3617 GCA_039026635.1 Pseudomonadota bacterium | reverse complement strand
CCCACCCCCGCCGCCGACCCGACGATGGGCGGCCCCCTTGGGCTCAACGCGCCGGCTAGGGCAGGGGAGGGTGGTCTCGTTGGCCTGGGGGAGGCACGCACAAGAGCAGGGCTTGTCCCGGGTGCTGCGGGTCAGGAAGACTGCGGTTGTGGTGATCCGGCAATGGAGGTGGCGATGACCGAGCCCTGCGATCTTACGGCCCGGGAGGCGCGCCGGCTCATCGGTGCCCGGGCGCTCTCTCCGGTGGAGCTCTTCGAGAGCTGTGCGGCGCGGACGGATGCCGTCAATCCGGTGCTGAACGCGGTGGTCGCCGAGGACCGGGCGGCTGGCCGGGCGTCGGCGCGGGCGGCTGAGGCGCAGGTGATGGCGGGCGCGGCGCTCGGCCGGCTCCACGGGCTGCCTGTGGCGCTCAAAGACAATCGGGCCACGGCGGGGGCAAGGACGACGCATGGCTGTCTCGTCCATGCCGAGGACCCACCGGCGGCGGCGGACGAGCCGATGATCGCCCGTTTGCGCGCCGAGGGGGCGCTGCTCCATGCGCGTACCAATCTGCCGGAGTATGGCGCGGGCGCGAATACGCGGAACCGGCTCTTTGGGGCGACGGGCAATCCCTTCGATCCTGCGCGCACCCCTGCCGGCTCCTCCGGCGGCTCTGCCGCGGCGCTTGCCGTGGGCATGGCCCCGCTCGCAACGGGTTCGGACTATGGCGGTTCGCTCCGCACGCCGGCCGCCTTTTGCGGGGTCGCGGGTTTTCGTCCCTCGCCGGGTGTTGTCCCCCTCACAGCGGCGGCGAGCCTTCTGAGCCCCTGGGGCGTCAATGGCCCGATGGCGCGGGATGTGCCGGATCTGTCGCTGCTTCTCGGGGCGCAGGCCTTTCACGATGTGCGCGATCCTTGGTCGCGTCCGGGCAATCCGGGCGACGCGCTCCCTGCGCTCGATGCCGCTAACTTGCGCGTCGCCGTCTCGCCGGATCTTGGCTGCTGCCCGATCGATGGGGTGATCGCGGAGACCTTTGCGGCGCGCATGGCGCTGCTCGAGCCGCATGTGGGGCGCCTCGAGGCGGCCGCACCCATGCTGATCGATCCCCTCGAGGCGGTGCATGATGTCTTCGAGATTACCCGCGCAGTGTCCTTTGCGGCTGGGCTGAAGCCGCTCGTCGATCGCCATCGCGACCTGCTCGACACGAATGTGGTCGACAACGTGGATCGTGGCGCGGGCTACACGCTTTACGATTGCGCCTGGGCGGAGCGGATGCAGGCCGCGATGTATCGCAGTTTCACGGCCTTCTTCGAGGACCATGACGTGCTCTTGATGCCGGCGGCGAGCGTGGCGCCCTTCCCGCATAGCCAGCTCTACCCCGAGACGGTGGGTGGGGCGGCGATGCCGACTTACATGCGCTGGCTCGCGCTCTCCTATGTGCCGACGCTTTGCTTTGCCTGTGCGGCGGCCATCCCCTGCGGGCGCGACCCGGCGGGCTTGCCCTTCGGGATCCAGGTGGTCGGCCCCATGGGGGCGGATGCGCGGGTGCTGGCGGCGGCGGCGGCGCTGGAGGCGGTCTTTGCCGGGTATGGCGAGAGTGCCCGCCCACTGCCCGATATCGCCGTACTCACGGCCGATCCTGTGGACGGTGCGGCATGAGGGCGGCTGTTACATCCCCTCAACCCGAGGCGACGGAAGCGGGCTTCGATGTCCTGGCCGAGGGGGGCAATGCCGTGGATGCGGCGGTGGCGGCGGCCTTTGTGCAGACGGTCGTCGACCCCTTCATGTGCGGCATCGCGGGCTTTGGGTCGGCTCAGATCCTGCCCGCGGGCGGTACCGCTCAGATGGTGGATTTTCACGGCAAAGCCCCGCGCGCCGTGCGGCCCGACCAATGGGCCGATCTGATCAAGTTCCAGACCGAGGACGGGTTCGGCTTTGTGCTCGAGGGCCATGTCAACGAGCTCGGCTATCAGAGCATCACGACGCCGGGCACGCTGGCGGCGCTGGCGCATATGGCGGCGGCCCATGGTACCCGGCCCCTCGCCGATCTGATGGCGCCGGCGATTGCGCATGCGCGTGAGGGCGTTCTGATCCGCCCGCATATGGTCGAGTATTGGTCCGAGATCCCCCGCTCGGGCCGGGTGCCGCATCACGAGCATGTTCGCCACTTCCCCGCGACCGCGCGGATCTACGCGCCGGAGGGTCGGCTCATGCGCGTCGGCGAGCGGATCGAGAACCCGGATATGGCGCGCACGCTGGAGCGGATCGCGGCCGAAGGGCCGGAGAGCTTCTACAAAGGGGCTATCGCCGCCGAGATTGCTGCGGACATGGCGGCCCACGGGGGACAGCTTGCGGCCGAAGATCTTGCCGAGGTGGCGCCGCGTCTGGGTGCGCCCCTTGAAGGGCACTACCGCGGGCTGAGGATCACGACGAATGCGCTGCCCGGTGGCGGGCCGGTGCTGCTCCTGATGCTGGGCATTCTCGAGCATTTCGACCTGGCGGCCATGGGCCACAACAGCGCCGACTACGTGGCCACCGTCGCCGAGGCGATGAAGCGGGCGACCGTGGAGAAGGATGCCAAGATCGGCGATCCGGATTTCGTGAAGGTCCCGCTCGACGATTTTATCGCGCCCGAGGCGGCGGCGCGCCATGCCGCGGCGATCAGGGCCGGGGAGATCGCCCATGTACCCCGCTTCGGCCAGCCCGAACCCCCGCGCGACACCACGCATCTCTGCGTGGCCGACAGCGAGGGCAGCGTCGTCAGCATGACCCATTCCATCGGCATGCCCTCGGGCGTCGTCACCGAGGGGCTGGGGTTCATGTACAACGGCTGTATGGGCGTCTTCGACCCACGGCCGGGCCGTCCGGGCTCCCTGGCGCCGGGCAAAAGTCGGTTCACGGCCATGTGCCCGTCGATCCTCTACGATGCGACCGGGCCTATGGCGGCGATCGGCAGCCCGGGGGGGACCTTCATCACCATGAGCGTGCTGCAGGGCATTCTGAACATGGTCGATTTTGGCATGACGGCAGCCGAGGCCGTCGCCGCGCCCCGCTTCTGCGCCACCTCCGACACGCTGGAGCTGACCAACCGGATCCTGCGTCGGACCGAGTCCGAACTGCGCGCGCGCGGCTATCCGACCCGGCGCCTGGCCACCTCCTTCGGCTTTGGCGGGGTCCATGCGCTCCGTCGTGATACAGGCGGCTGGCGGGGCGGTGCCGATCCGGGACGTGACGGCCTGGCGCTCGCGCTCTAAGCCTCGTCCATACCTTTCGTTAAGCCGCTGCGTGGTCTCTGTTCGTTGCAAATTGAAGGAGGAGCGCATGGCGGGCGAGACGGTCCGGCAGGTGCTAGAACGGCAGACAGAGGGCGAGAACGCACAACAAGAGCAGGTGACAGGCGACCGGGGATTGGGTTCCGCGCCGATAGGCTTTGCCCCTGCATCGATCAAACCACGTGTCCCACCCCAGCCGAGCACGCTTGAGGATCTCGGGCTCGAGACGAATATGCTCATTGGCCTTCTGATGAAGGCGCTCTATCGGCTGGGACATGAGCAATCCTCGGAGATGAGCGAGACGCTTCGTATCCCCATGGCGCTGACCAATCAGCTCGTGGAGATGGCGATCGAGCTTAAGCTCAT
>JBCCLX010000432.1:0-3625 GCA_039026635.1 Pseudomonadota bacterium | reverse complement strand
GCGCATGTCGCCGTGAGTGATCAGACATTGGATCTCGGACCACCAATCCCGCCGCCACGCGTTGTAGAGGTGGACGACAGGATCGCCGTGCAGAAGCTCCGGGGCCGCGTCGTCCCGCTCCATGCTTTCGCGCAGGTTGAGGATCAAGGACCGCTCATCGCCCAAGAGCAGCCAGTTGAGGCACACACCCCATCGACGGGCGAAGACAAGCACGGCCTGTAGGTCGTTGATCTCATCATCCGTCAGCGCAAGGACGGCCCCGGCCTCATCCGCAGGGATCGGGTCGGGAAAAGCCGCAGACGGCTCACGATAGGCCGCCACCACCTTAGCAATCCGCCCCCGAATGGCAGCCGGGGACACCGCATAGCGATGCTCTCGAGCGAAGGCCGGTGGTCTAACAGCCGGCGCGCGGGTTGCCGCGCCGACGACGGCAACCGGGCCCCTTGGGTTTGTTGAGTGCATTTCGTTCTCTCCATTTCGCATGTCATGAAATCCGGGCTCCAGGCTGACTGGTGGCCCGCGACAGGCGGCAAGAGAGCGCCGAGGTGTGGATTGAGGTGTGGAATGGGGCGCGCCGCCGCAAAAAGAGTGCAGCGTTATCAGTATGTTAGGACATGATCCTGGCGGAGGGAGCGGGATTCGAACCCGCGATAGAGTTGCCCCTATACACGCTTTCCAGGCGTGCGCCTTCGACCACTCGGCCACCCCTCCGTTGCGCGCGGACGCTAGAGGCTGTCTCGGGGAGAGACAAGCCCCCTGGGGGTATGCGGGCGCCTGCGGGCGCGTCGTCCTGCACTGCAATCCGCCGGCGGGGTCTCGTCGCGGTTTTGGCCCTTTCTAAGAGGGGCTCGGCGCGCTAGACCGCCCACGGGGATTGATGGGGGGTGCGATGCTCCGGTTGCTTACGGCGGTTTTTGTCTTGATTACGCTCGGCGCGTTCATGCGCGATTTGCTCGTCTCGATCGAGGCGGGGGCATGGGCGCCTGTGGCGCTTGGCCAGTGGTGGTTCGAGATCCATCCCAACAGCCTGCAGCTGCTCCAACCCGCGATCGAGCGCCATGTCTCGCCCGCGCTTTGGGACCCGCATGTGCTCGGCCTCTTGGAAGGGCCGCTGATCTACACGAGCGGCATCCTGGCGGTGTGCTTCTGGATCCTCAGCCTCTTTTTTAAACGCAAGCGTCGGGTGTCGATGAGCCATCAGGCGCGCTTCTGAGCCGAGGTGCTGCGCGGCGCTAGGCCACGCGACGCCGGGTCGCGCGGTCGCGCAGCCTTGGATCGGTCTCGAAGAGGGCGGCGAGCTGTTCGGTCACGGCACCGGCCAGCTGTTCGGCATCGGTGATCGTTACCGCACGGCTGTAGTAGCGCGTCACGTCATGGCCGATGCCGATGGCGAGCAGTTCCACGGCTCGGCGGCGCTCGATCAGCGCGATCACGTCACGCAGATGACGCTCCAAATAGGTGCTGGGGTTCACGCTGAGCGTCGAGTCGTCCACCGGCGCCCCATCGGAGATCACCATCAGGATCCGACGCTGCTCTGGCCGGCCCTGGAGGCGCTTATGCGCCCATTCGAGCGCCTCACCGTCGATGTTCTCCTTCAGCAGCCCCTCGCGCATCATCAGCCCGAGGTTGCGCCGCGCCCGCCGCCAGGGGGCATCGGCGGATTTATAGACGATGTGGCGCAGGTCGTTCAGGCGGCCGGGCTGAGCCGGGCGCCCTGCGGCGAGCCAGGCCTCCCGGCTCTCACCGCCCTTCCAGGCGCGGGTGGTGAAGCCCAGGATCTCGACCTTGACGGAGCAGCGCTCCAGCGTGCGTGCCAGCACATCCGCCGTGATCGCCGCAATCGAGATCGGACGGCCGCGCATGGAGCCTGAGTTGTCGATGAGGAGGCTGACGACCGTATCGCGAAACTCGGTGTCCTTCTCGACCTTGAAGCTGAGCGGCACCGTCGGCTGGGCGACGACCCGGGCGAGCCGGCCGGCATCGAGGATCCCTTCTTCCCGGTCGAACTCCCAGGACCGGTTCTGCTGCGCCTGAAGCCGGCGCTGGAGCCGATTGGCCAACCGCGAGACGGCGCCTTTCAGGGGCTCGAGTTGCTTATCGAGATAGCCCCGCAGCCGGTCGAGCTCCGCAGGCTCGGCCAGCTCCTCGGCCGTGATCACCTCGTCGAACTTGGGCGTGTAGACGCGATAGGTAGGATCGGCCTCGGAGGGCGGTTTCGGCGCGCGCTCCTCGGGGGGCGGCATGCCATCCTCGGCGTCGAGCGTGTCGTCGTCGTCCAGATCCGCATCCGTCTCGTCGAACTGCACCTCGGCCTGGCGCTGTTGCTGCTGCTCGCCTTCGGACTGCTGGTCGCGCTCGTCGGTCTCTTCTTGGCTCTCCTCGCTGCCCTCCTGGCCCTCATCCTCATCGGGCTCGCTTTCGGGCGCGTCGTTCTCGTTCTCCTCGTCCTCCTCGCCCTGGTCCGGGTCGTCGCCCAGCTGGTCGCCGTAGCCGAGGTCCTTGATGATCTGCCAGGCGCGCTTGGCGAACTCCGTCTGGTTCTCCAGATCGTCGCCGAGCCCTTTCAAGCCATCTGCATCGAGCTGGGTGTCGAAGAAATCGCGCCAGATGCCGAGGACATTGTCGGCCCCCTTCGGCATCTCACGACCCGTCAGCAGCTCGCGCATGAGATAGCCGGCCGCCTCGGGCATCGGCGCGTCGGTTGTGGATTTCATGGCGCCATAGCCGCGCTGCTCGGCGAGATGGGCCGTGCGAGCATCGAGATTGTCCGCCACACCGTCCATGGCCCGCGCGCCGATGGCCTCGCAGCGCGCATCCTCCAGCGCCTCGAAAATCGCGCGCGCCATATCACCTGGCGGGCAGTAGCGGGCATGACAGTCCGCCGAATGGAACCGCTCGCGCAGCGCCATGGCATCGGCCGTGCCCCGCGCAAGCATCACCTCCTGGCGCGTCATCCGACGGGAGACCTGGGGCAGGCGCATGCCGGTATTGGTGCGCCCCGGTGGATCGGCGCTGTAGGTCACCTCGATCTCGCGTTCAGCCGACAGCGCGCGGGTTGCTTCCGCCAGCGCTTTCTTGAACGGCTCTGCCGGATTGTCGGTCTTCTTGCTCATGCTCTCGCCGCTGCCTGGCGCCGCAGGATCTCGTCCTCCGGCACGTCTTCCACATAGGTCGTAATCCACCACGCATTGCCGCCTGGATCGCGCACCATCGCGGCACGATCCCCATGGGGCTGCGGGGCAGGGGGCATGACCCCCGTCGCCCCAGCCGCTAGCGCCTTCTCATAGGTCGCGTCACAATCCGCCACATAGACGTGCAGGAAAGCCGTCTCCACGGCTTTCCCGTCATGCGGCGCGCCCAGCAAGATCACACTGTCGCCGATCTCGAGTGCGATGTGCGCCAACCGGTCGCCATCCATGGTCGGCGGCTGGGCGGGCTTAGCGCCGAACACGCTCTCTGCAAAGGCCCGGATCGCCGTCGCTTGCGGGTTGATCAGATAGGCGCTGACCGACCGATAGCCTGGACGCCCCGCCATCGCTTCAAACCCTTTCCAGACGGCCGGCTCCCGTGAGCCTAAAGCCCTTCATGCGCAGAACACGCTCGACCACCCGCGCCTCGCGCCGGT
>JBCCLX010000431.1:0-3634 GCA_039026635.1 Pseudomonadota bacterium | reverse complement strand
TCGGCGATCATGTTGCCGAAGGGGCGCCGGTCGCGCGTCTCGAGGCTGCGGAGGCCGAAATCGATCTCGCCCATGCGCGTGAGCAGGCCCGCGCCCTTGGCCATCAAATCATCGAAGCCGAGGCCCAGAAACGGCGGGAAGAGGCGACCCTGCGCCGCTTCGAGCGCGAGCTTCAGCGTCAGTTGGAGCTGCGCGCGCGGGGCGTGATCGCGGATGGCGCGTTGGACATCGCCCGCGCGGAGCGGGATGCGGCGGAGGCGCGCGTGGCTGAGGCCGCGGCGCGGATCGAACGGTTGGGCGCTGATCTCTCGGGCGCGCAGCGGCTGGTCGACCGGCGGCGCGAGGCTCTGGCACAGACCGTCGTGACGGCACCCTTCGACGGGATCATCGTCTCGCGTGAGCGTGAGATCGGCGATGTCGTCACTGCCGGTACCCCGATCCTGGAGATCGTGGATCCCGGCACCCTGGTGCTCAGCACGCGGCTTGACGAGAGCCAGATGGCGCAGATGGCGCATGGGCAGCCGGCGGTGGTCTTCTTCGAGTCCGAGCCCGTGCGGTCCCACGCGGCCACCGTCACCCGCATTAGCCGTGAGGTCGATCCCGAGACCCGTGAGTTTGCCCTCAAATTGGCGCTCGAGACGCTGCCGAGGAACTGGGCCATCGGTCAGCGTGGTTCTGCGGCGATCACCATTGCCGAGCGGGAGGATGTGCTTGCCTTGCCAACCGCGCTTGTCGGGCATCGCCGTGGTTCGGCCGGCGCCTGGGTGCTGGAGAACGGTCGGGCGCACTGGCGTGAGGTCGAGCTTGGCGGTTCGAGCGACGGCAAAGTCGCGGTCCTCGCGGGGCTCGAGGACGGGGACACGGCCCTCGAGGGCGAGACGCTCTATCGCGGCATGCGCGTGGAGGTTGGCCGATGAACCTCGCGATCAAAGACATTCGCCACAACATGATGCGCTTTGTCATCACGCTCTTCGGCGTCGGCCTTCTGATCACTGCCAGCGTCGGGATGAACGGGCTCTATCGCGGCATCGTGGCGGATGCGACGCTTCTTCTCGACGAGATCGGTGCCGGTTACTGGGTCGTGCAGGGTGGTCGCGCGGGGCCCTTCGCCGAAGCTTCCGTCGTCTCCTCCACGCTGGATCGCCGGGTCGCAGGCCTCGATGGCGTCGCCCGCGTGCGCCGCTTCATCCAATCGGACCAGCAGATCTTTCATGATGGCATCCAGCGCCGCGCCTCGGTTGTGGGGCTCGACTATCCCGTCGACACCGGGGATTGGGTGATGCTCACCCGCGGCCGCCCGCTCGCGCAGGGACGCCATGAGGTGATCGCCGACGAGAGCCTCGGCTTCGCCATTGGTGACTATCTCGAGCTCTCGCGCGATGCCTTTGAGGTTGTGGGCCTGACCGAGGGGATGACCAGCGCGATGGGCGACGGGCTCGTCTTCGTCTCCATCAACGATGCGCTCGAAATCGCGCGGCAGAAGGCGAATGAGGAGATCCGGCTCGGACGGGCGGTCGCCGGGCCGCGCGACATCCGCTCTGAGAGCAAGATCGCCGCAATTCTCGTCGACCTGGAGCCAGGCGCGGACGAGACCTCGCTGACCCGCGCGGTGATGAGTTGGGGCGACGCCAACATCCTGTCGACTGTCGATCAGCGTGACCTCTTCCTCAACCAGCGGCTCTGGCGCCTGCGTGTCCAGATCCTGGCCTTCACCGGCGTTCTCTTGGCGGTGATGACCATTGTGATCTCGCTGATCGTCTACACCATGACCCTGGAAAAACTGCCCCAGATCAGTCTCCTGAAGCTCATCGGCGCGCGGGATCGGCACATCTATGGCATGATCGTGCAGCAGGCGATGATCATCGGCGTGGGCGGTTATCTCGTCGGGATCGCCCTTGCGAACCTCGTCTTTCCGCTCTTCCCCCGCCGGGTGCTGCTGGAGCCCAGCGACCTCGCCCTGATGCTGGGTGCTGTCCTGCTCATCGGGATGGTCGCAGCACAGCTCGGCATCCGGCGGGCCATGCAGACGAAGCCGCAGGACGTGCTCTCATGACGCCCATTCTCTCCATCGACGATGCCGCCAAGCACTATCCGAGCGGGGACACGACGGTGAAGGCGCTCGACGGGGTCTCGCTTGACCTCAACGCAGGCGAGCTCGTGGCCATCATGGGGCCGTCCGGCTCGGGCAAGAGCACGTTCCTGCTGATTGCCGGGCTGATCGATCGGCCGACGCGCGGGTCCGTTTGCTTTGAGGGCCAGCCGATGTCCTCGCCTGAGAGCGACCTCGATCGCCTACGCGATGTGCGGCGCCAGAACATCGGCTTTGTCTTCCAGAAGGCCAACTTGATCCCCTTCCTCACCGCTGCTGAGAATGTAGCCTTGGTGATGGAGATGGATGATGTGGCGCCGGTGGATGCGAAAGGCCACGCCATCGCGCTCCTCCAAGCGCTCGGGCTTGGCCACCGGATCGACAACCTGCCGAAGCGGCTTTCGGGCGGCGAGCAACAGCGGGTCTCCATCGCCCGCGCGGTGGCCAACGACCCAAAGCTGCTCCTTGCCGATGAGCCCACCGCCGCACTCGACAGTCAGCGCGGGCGGCAGGTGATCTCGCTCTTCCGGCGGATCGCCGACGAACGCGGCACCGCCATCGCCGTCGTCACCCATGACGCGCGCAACCTCGACATGTTCGACCGCGTGATCGCGTTCGAGGACGGCCGGATCGTCGCGTGAGGTCGGGCTGGCCCTCGAGCGCCCGTCACCCAAACGCCCATTCGCCCGGCGCCACCTCCACAAGATCATCGATGAAAGGGGAGCCTGCGATGTTCTCCTCGCTGACCGCAAAGGCCAGGACGGCCTCTTCGCGGGTGAGGATCCCGCGGTCCAGTTCGCTTTGCCAAAAGGCGATGCCGCCGGCCTCTCCCTCGCGATTGAGAACGTTGCGGTAGAGGATCTGCGCAAGGCCAAGGTTGCTCAGGCTATCGATGGAGCCGAAAGCCTCCACGAACTCGTCGTTCTCGACGAAGGCGCGCGCGAGTTCGAGAGGCGTCTGTCCCGCCTCCCGCTGATCGATCCAGAAGTTCAGCCCTTCCAGATCGATGTTCCCGTCCCTGTTCAGCGCCGCCTCATAGAGAAGCGTCGTCAGCTGTGCCCGTTCGATGGCGATATCCGCCAGAGGTGCCGCAAGAAGCGCGTCGGCCTCGTCGATAGCGCCGGCTGCGAGCCCGCCCTCAAGCGTCACCTCGGTATTGTCCGGCAGGCGCAGGACCGGGTCCTGCTCGTCGATGGCTGAGAGTGCCGTGCGCGCTTCCGTGCGGGCGAAGGCGCGCAGGTCCAAGAGGTCAACCCCGTCTTCGAAGTCGGTGATCGCGGTACGGCCTGCCCCAGGCGCGATGACGAAGAGATCGGCACCGCCGCGGCCGGTAAGGCTGTCCTCGCCGCCTTGACCATCCAGAATGTCATCCGCCGCGGTGCCGATGATGACCTCTGGCCCTGCGGTTCCGACCAGGCGAGGGGCCGGCGCCTGCGCGATGAAGGTGTCGCCGATCGTATAGGCGACGAGATCGAGGCCAGCCAGATCCGCCTCCGAGGTCAGGGAGACGAGAGAGCCATCCGCGAGGGTGACGATGATCGTGCT
>JBCCLX010000430.1:0-3660 GCA_039026635.1 Pseudomonadota bacterium | reverse complement strand
CGCGAAGGGGCCGCCGATGAGCTCGATCTCGACGGCACCATCCGCGCAACCGCACAGAACGGTTGGCTCGATGTGAAGCTGCGGCCTGAGCGGCACAATGCGGTCAAGGTGCTGATGCTCTTCGACGTGGGCGGCTCGATGGACGACCATGTCCAGGTGGTTGAGGAACTCTTCACCGCCGCGCGCTCGGAGTTCAAGCACCTCGAGTTCGTGTATTTCCACAATTGCCTCTACGAGGCGGTCTGGCGGGATAATCGCCGTCGCTGGGATGAGCAGATGCCGACGATGGATCTGCTCAACACCTATGGTCCGGACTGGAAGCTGGTCTTCGTGGGCGATGCCTCGATGAGCCCTTATGAGATCGCCGTGCCGGGAGGCGCGTCGGAGCATTGGAACGCCGAGGCGGGTGCCGTCTGGCTCGGCCGAGCGCTCGCGCGCTTCCCCTCTGCGGCGTGGATCAACCCAGTGCCCGAGCGTCTCTGGGGCTATACCCAATCCATCGCGATGATCCGTGAGATCATGGAAGGCCGGATGTTCCCGATGACGCTATCGGGCCTGGAGGACGCAACCCGGAGCCTGTCGCGCTGAACCCGTGCAGGGCCGCTAGGCCGCATCGATCGCCGCACCCAGCGCCCGCGCCCGGGCCCGGAAATCGAAGAAACCGACCGCCCGGGCCCGCGCCGCCGCGCCCAGGCGCGCCCGAAGGGCGGGATCGGCTGCCAGGGCCGCAAGCCGCTCCGCAATGGCCGACACGTCCTCTTGCTCGACGAGGTACCCGTCCTCTGCGTCGGTGATCATGTCGGGCGTGCCGCCGATGCGCGAGCAGATCACCGGCAGTCCGCAGGCCATGCTCTCCATCACGGCGACCGGGGTCGCTTCCCCCTGCCCAATGCTGGTGAGCGCGAAGGCATCGGCCGAGTGCAGAAGATCGATGACGGCGTCCTCCCCGATGGGCCCGAGCACCTGCACCCGCTCGGCAAGCCCCAAGCGGGCAATCTGCGCTTCGATCGCCCCGCGTTCCTCGCCATCGCCGGCGATGGCATAGGTGATGCCCTGCCCCGCCTCGCCAAGCGAGGCGATCGCCTCAAGCGCGAAGCGATGCCCTTTGATCCAGTTGAGCCGAGAGATGGAGACGAGATGGAGGCTGTCGGCAGCCCTCTCGCGCCGCGGCGCCGGGCGGAAGCGCTCCGTATCGACGCCCATCGGGATCACAGGGACCGAGCGGGCCGGATCGAAGGCCTGGATCTGTGCCACAAGCGGTTGCGAGACGACCGTCACCAAGGCCGCCTCAGCGATCTTCACCCCATGATCCCGCCCGTAGACAGCGAGATCGCCATGGAGGGTGAGGCTGAAGGGCGGCCCACCGAACCGCCGTGCCAGCGCCACGAGATGCGCCGCATCGGCACAGGAATGGACATGGATATGCTCTAAGCCCTCACGCGCAGAGATCGCGGCAAGCCAAGCAGCCGATGGGATCAGAGCACAAAGCCGCAGCCGCCCGATAATGCCCGTCTCGGAAAGCCCGAGAACGTAGCGGAGCGCGGCGGCGAGCCCGTAGAGCCGGCCGAGCAGCGCCAGAAGGGCCGCACCCTTTGGTGGAAAGAGGTAGGTCGTGCGATCCCGCGCCTCGCCGGCGAAGGCGTGCGGACAGTCGGCCTCAGCCGGGCGCCGCGTCGAGAGCCAGAAGATCTCTCGTCCCTCTGCCCTCAACGCCTCCGCCTCGCGCCAGAAGAACGCATGGGTCTGGCTCGGAAAGGCGGGAACAAGATAACCGAGGCGCTTCATGGACATCGCTTGGCCGAACAGTAGCGGCCAGGACCTACCGCCCCGCCTCCTTAGGCGAGTGCTCGCCTGCGCGGAAGAGCCGGCCGCCCTCCTCGCGCGTGAGCGGATATCAGGTGCGCGCCTCGCTTAGCAGGGCGTCCACGTCCAAGGGATCATTCGTCATTGCCAAGCGCCCCTCGGCGTCACGCGGCCACTCGGCCTCGGGGCGGTCGCGATAAAGCTCGACGCCATTGCCGTCTGGATCGTCGAGGTAAACCGCCTCGGAGACACCGTGGTCGGCCTTGCCGGTGAGCTGATACCCCACCGCCAGCACGCGCGCGACCACCGCGGCGAGCGCTGCGCGCGAGGGATAGAGAAAGGCGGTGTGGTAGAGCCCCGTATGCCCTTTCGCCGGGCGCGTGCCGCCAAGGCTGTCCCAGGTATTGAGGCCCAGGTGGTGATGATAGCCATCCATCGAGAGGAAGGCCGCGCCCGAGGCGAAGCGCTGCATGACATCGAGGCCGAGTACGCCGGAGTAAAAGGCAATCGAGCGCTCCAGATCCGCCACGCGCAGGTGCACATGGCCGATCCGCCCGCCCGTGGGCGCAGCGTGCGGGGCAGTGGCAAGCGGTTGGAGCGGCATGGTCATCGCGATCTCCCTCTCACGGCGGTGTTGAAAGTCCCGAGGCATTGAAAGACTTGGGAGCGCGCGGTGAGCTGTGACAGCTGAGCGCCGCGCAAGACAGTCTTCTCGCGCGCAGCAGAGCGAGCCTTGATTGGGAGAGCGCCCGATGACACCTTCTGAGAGCCTGCGCCTGACGGCTCGTGCCTTCAGGCTCGACGACGATTGCTGGGCACGGCACGCCAATCCCTGGAGCGTCTGGACCAGGTTGCCGATCCTGCCGGCGATCACCCTGCTGCTCCTGGCGCGCGAGAGCCTCGGCTGGTGGGTATTTCCCGGTCTCTGCGTCGCCGTTCTCTGGGCCTTTGTGAACCCCCGCGCCTTTCCTCCGCCGCCAGACGCGCGGGCTTGGGCCAGCCGCGCGGTGCTTGGAGAGCGGCTCTGGCTCGCGCCCGAGACCAAGGTGCCGGTCGCCGTTGCTGCTGCGGTGCGCAAGATGGTGGCCGTGCAGATCCTCGGCATGCTGCCGCTGATCCTGGGCCTCTGGCGCCTGGACACGGGCCTCGCGCTCCTCGGCCTTGTCCTCGTGCTCGGCGGCAAGATGCTCTTTCTCCAAGTGATGGTCCGCTTTTGGGATCGACATGGCGATGGCGCCCTGCCCGGTCAGCCGAGCCCCCCACCGCGGCAAAGCAACTCGCCGCCAGGCGACGGCGCGGCGATGGGCTGACCGCAGGCGAGCGCTTTCCTATGTTAGGCCCATGATCAAGTTCCTGCCCTTCCTGCTCATCGCCATCGGCGCCTATATCATGGTTCGGTTCTCGGCCTGGCGCATGGGTGCTGGGCTGAAGTCGCGGTCGCGCCCGTTGCAGAACGACGCGCTGGAACAGCTGATCGATCGGTTGGCCGAAACGGCGGGGATCGATCGCATCCACGTGCGCGTGCTCGACGATCCGTCGATCAACGGGCTGGCGACACCCGATGGCGGCATCTACCTCACCCGCGGGCTCTTGCAGAAACACCAGGCCGGGATGATCACGGCGACCGAGATTGGGTCGATCGTCGCCCATGAGCTCGGGCACCTGGCGCTCGGCCACACCAAGCGGCGGATGATCGATGTCACCGCAGCTCAAACGGCGACCATCGTGCTCGGCGGCATCCTGGCGCGCTTTATTCCCTTCATCGGCTGGTGGATCGCGCAGGCGACGATCGGGCTCTTCGTCTCCCGGATCTCGCGCGGAGATGAGTTTCAGGCCGATGCCTATGCGACGGCGCTG
>JBCCLX010000429.1:0-3669 GCA_039026635.1 Pseudomonadota bacterium | reverse complement strand
GCGTCGGCGAGCATCATGCAGATCTCGGCATCCGCGGCGACGCTGGCCGCCCCCACTGTATCCGCATCGCATTGATAAAACTGCCGGTATCGCCCCGGCCCAGGCTTCTCGTTGCGCCAGACGGGCCCCACCGCGTATCGGCGATAAGGCGTCGGCAGGCTGAGCCGGTTCTGCGCGAAGGCGCGGGCGAGCGGGGCGGTCAGATCGTAGCGCAGCGCCAGCCATTGGCCGGCCGCGCCATCGTCTTCCGGATCTTCCTGCCAGGCGAAGACGCCCTCATTGGGCCGGTCCACATCGGGCAGGAATTTGCCGAGCGCCTCCACGGTCTCGACCGCCGAGCTTTCGAGCGCGTCGAAACCATAGCGGCGATACACCTCGGTGAGGGCGGCCAGCATCTCCTGGCGCTCCATCACCTCGTGGCCGAAATAATCGCGAAACCCCCGCGGCGGCTCGGCCTTGGGGCGCGGCTGCTTCTTCTGCTTTTTCTTCTCGGCCATGCGCGCTGCGGCCCCCGCTTGCTCGTCGGCCGGGGACCTAGCCGATGGGGCCCGGGCCGGCAAGCCGGCAGGGGGCGCCGGGGCACCGTATCGCGACTTCCATCCACGAGGTGTGGGCGTGGCGGGCGAGCTTGCCGTCAGCCGAGGCTGGCCTTCACCTGGGCGCCGGCCTCGCAGATATCGATCCGCCCGGGGTAGCGGTCGCGCAGGAAGCTCATCACCCGGCCAAGATCGCGGATCGAGGAGGCGTGGGTCTCCGCGATCGCCGTCAGTACCGCGGTTTCGGTTTCCTCGCGGCTCATCGGGCGCGGCAGGAAGCTCTTGATCACGTCAATCTCGCGGCGCTCACGCTCGGCTTCCGCGGTGCGGCCCTGCTCTTCATAGCCCTGGATCGAGCCCTCGCGTTGGGAGACCATACGGCAGAGCAGATCCCGCAGCGCCGGCCCTTCGATCACCACGGTGGCATCATCGCCCTGCAGGGCGCTCTGCCGATCCCGGATCGCCGCAAGCATGAGGCGCAGGGTACAGGAACGTACCTCATCGCCGTTCTCGAGAGCTTCCTCGAGCGCCGTTTCAATCCGTTTGCAGATCGCAACCATCATCGGCTCCGTTCGTCCCCTTCTGCGACCCTACACCTGCGGCAGTGCACCAGCAATCATGCAGCAAACATCACAACCCACTGGAAACGTTTAGTTTCCAAAATCAAAACACAGCGTGATGCCCTGCTGGCGCTTGCCGCCGCGCCCCTCCTCGCGATATCGCTCCTCCCCTACCCACAGCCGATTCTCGCTCCGGAGGCGCCCATGACCGCTACCGCCTGTATCGCCCTGGCCGATGGGACGATTATCCGCGGTCGAGGCTTCGGCGCCGAGGGCATTGCCATTGGCGAGCTTTGCTTCAACACCGCCATGACCGGGTACCAGGAGATCATGACCGACCCGTCCTATGATGGGCAGATCGTGACCTTCACCTTTCCCCATATCGGCAATGTAGGGACGAATCCGGAGGATGAGGAGGCCCCGGCGCCCGTGGCTCGCGGGATGGTGGTCCGGCTTGATGTGACCGATCCGGTGAATTGGCGCGCGGCGCAGGGGCTTTCGGCCTGGCTGGCGCGCTATGGGCGCATCGGTGTGGCTGGGATTGACACGCGCCGTCTGACCCGGGCGATCCGGGAGCAGGGCATGCCCCATGCCGCCATCGCCCATGCGGCCGACGGCGCGATCGACACCGAGGCGCTGGTCTCGGCGGCGCGATCCTTTGCAGGGCTCGAAGGCGCGGATCTGGCCGAGGGCGTCAGCGCCACCCAGTCCTATCGCTGGCAGGAGACGCGCTGGGACTGGGGCCAAGGGTTTCGCCCGCTCGGGACGCCCAAGGCCAAGGTCGTGGCGATCGATTTCGGCGCTAAGCGCAACATCCTGCGCTCTCTCGCCTCCGCGGGCTGCGACGTCGTGGTGCTGCCTGCGCGGGCCACGGCGGAGGAGGTGCTTGGCCATCAACCCGACGGCGTGTTTCTCTCCAACGGGCCCGGCGATCCGGCGGCTACCGGCGTCTATGCGGTGCCGATGATCCGCGGTGTGCTGGAGGCGGGCCTGCCGATCTTCGGGATCTGTCTTGGCCATCAGATGCTGGCGCTCGCCTTGGGGGCGCGCACGGTCAAGATGAAGACAGGCCATCACGGTGCGAACCATCCGGTGAAGGAGATCGCCACCGGCAAGGTCGAGATCACCTCGATGAACCATGGGTTTGCGGTGGATGCGAGCAGCCTGCCGGACGGTGTGCATGAGACCCATGTGAGCCTCTTCGATGGCTCCAATTGCGGGATCGCGCTGGCTGGGCGGCCGGTCTTTTCCGTGCAGCAGCATCCCGAGGCAAGTCCTGGCCCGCAGGACAGTTTCTATCTCTTCGAGCGCTTCGTCGAGGCGATGGAGGCGCGCCGATCTGGGGTTCTCGCCGCCGGCTGAGCACCCTCAAGTTGCGGGTCGCAACGCTCGGATTCAGACCTCGTTAAGCACGTTGGCACCACCTTCTGCGCCCAACGGTGCGTCTTTTGTGAACGAGGTGTTGCGTGTCCTGTTCCCTGCGTCCTGCCGCCGGGTCTGTGCGCCTGCGGTCTGATCCCTCCTCTCCGGCTTTCTGCTTTCTAGCGGGGGTGCGGTCATGAGCACGTCGGAGGGCGACGGCTACGGTTTCCGCGATACAGACGCCGCGGAGGGGCAGGACGACTATGGCTTGGCTGGTCAGGACGACCATGCACCGCGGGGGCGCGATCCCCTCCTGAACCTTGGCGCACCGCATGAGGGCGTGATCCTCCTCCGCGATGGCAAGCGTCGAGATCCGCTGCCGGAGGCCGCGCGCTTCAGCCGGTCGGGTCTGCGCATCGCTTACGCGGGATTGCCGAAGAGCCCCGTGCGGCGCAGCCCGACGCCGCGCGCCGTCGAGCCGCTGCGCAAGCCAACCCCGCTTTCACCCCATCGCCGCAAGCCTGATCCCAGCAAGGCCTCCCAAAAACTGGCGGAAAAGACCCGTCAAAGGGCGCCGGAGAAGGCCGCTCCGGGGCCCAAGCCGCGCCCTTCGCTCTTTCCCGCGGCATTGACGAGCGCGCCTCCACCGCCACCGCCACCGGCACCGGCGCGGCACCGGCAAGCGCAGATGCAGTCGCCCGTTCCGGCACCGATAGAGAGCGCGGAGCGGGTGCCGGTTGCCCGCTCAACGCCGAGCGCCCCGATGGCGCAGGCGGCGCTTGCCGCCGCTGAGCCCGACTGGGCGCCCGCGACCCCGGCGTCCGATCCCTCTCCTGCCCCGGATCCTCGCCCGGCCAGTGTCGGCCTCGGCGTTGCCGATCTTCGGAATGACCCGCCCGACCCTGCGCTGTTCTTGCCGGGGGCCGTCGGTTCTGTGGCCGATCCCGTGCTGCTGCTGACGCTGCGCATGCTGCCCTGGCAGACGATCGCGGGGGAGATCGTTTGGGTCACCGACCTGCCAGCCCCCCCGGCAACGCTCGCAGCCCTCGCCCGCGCCCAGGGCCTGATGATCGGGGAGGGCCTCTTCGCCGTTGCCGAGACCCGGGCCTTCGAGGCGGCCTTTGCTGCCTGCTATGGCCCGCGCCTGGCGCGTCGGGCCGAGCGTGCGGTTCCGGCGGCGGAGAGCGTGCGTGGCCTCTGGCTCCTGCGCG
>JBCCLX010000428.1:0-3679 GCA_039026635.1 Pseudomonadota bacterium | reverse complement strand
GCTTGACCGGCTCGTCTGATGAGCCGTCGCGCCGCCGCAGCGGCCAGGCGCTTTTCAAGGTGCCGAAGACGATGTGGCTCGACGTGCCCGAACGCGTGAACCTGCGGATCAGTCCGGAACAGGTTCTGTCCATGCAGGCGCTCAAGGAACTGCGCGGCTCGATGAACGCCCGCGGCGAGAATATCCAGATCAAACCCGTCGATCTGGGCGCGCGCATGGAGGCGGTTCTCCATGTGGTTGAGGGCAACTTCGACGTCACCGAGCTGAGTTCGAAGGCCCAGGATACGGACTTCGAAAAGCCGCTCTCCTGGGATTGGAGCGTCACGCCCTCATCGCTGCGCTCGGCGCTGCTGCGCGTGCAGATCAGCATGGTCCAGGACGCCCAGGGAGAGGAGCATCGCTGGGACGTCGAAAAGTTCACGCAGAGGATCGAGGTCGAACCGAAGGCGATTTACTCGGTTCCCCTGAGCATGGCGCGACGCAACCCGGAGTACTTCTTCGGCTCGAGCCTCTTTGTCTTGATCGGCGCGCTCTACGGCGCCTACACGGTCCTGTTCGTCGGTGAGCCGCCCAAGGGCGACTGAGCCGGCAGTGACGGGTCGAGCGCAAGGGAGAGTGCCGTGGCAGGGCGTAAGGTCATCATCACATGTGCGGTGACGGGGGCGATCCATACCCCGTCCATGTCCCCCCATCTGCCGGCAGGCCCAGACGAGATCGCCCGCCAAGCCATCGAAGCGGCCGAGGCCGGGGCGGCGATCCTGCATCTGCATGCCCGCGACGCAGCCGACGGGCGGCCAACCCAGGATCCGGATGCCTTTCGCGCCTTCCTGCCCCGCGTAAAACAGGCCACGGATGCCGTGCTCAACCTCACGACTGGCGGCTCGCCGCATATGACGGTTGAGGAGCGTATGCAGCCCGCGACCGTGTTCTCCCCCGAAGTCGCCTCGCTCAACATGGGGTCCATGAACTTCGGGCTCTTCCCGATGCTCAAACGCTTCACCGAGTTCAAGCACGACTGGGAGCGTGCGCATCTGGAGAACTCGGCCGATCTCGTCTTCAAGAACACCTACAAGGACATCGAGACGATCCTGACGATCGGCAATGAGAACGGCACGCGCTTCGAGTTCGAGTGCTACGACACGAGCCATCTCTACAACCTGGCGCATTTCCTCGACCGCGGCCTCGCGAAGCCACCGCTCTTTGTGCAGACGGTCTTTGGCATCCTCGGCGGGATCGGCGGGCATCCGGAGGATGTGGCGCATATGAAGCGCACGGCGGATCGGCTTTTCGGGGATCAATGGCGCTGGTCGGTGCTGGGCGCGGGCCGGTCCCAGATGCCGATCGCGGCCATCGCTGCGGCGCAGGGCGCCAATGTGCGCGTGGGGCTGGAGGACTCGCTCTGGCTCGGCCCCGGCACGCTCGCGCCCTCCAACGCCGCGCAGGTGACCAAGGCCCGGCAGCTGCTCGAGAGCCTGTCCCTCGAGATCGCGACACCGGCCGAAGCGCGCGAGATGCTCGCCCTGAAAGGCGGGGATCAGGTCGCTTTCTGAGCGCCATAGGCGTCGCCCCCCGCCCGCGATATCCTCCGCGCGCAATATGCGGAGGAGGCCACCGTCATGGACGAGACGCGCGACGCCATCGCCTTTGTACCGCTTACCACCTTGCCCGCGAGTGCAGAGAGCGGGCCGGTTGCACGGGTGCAGCAGGTCGTGCCTGTGCCAGGGTCCGACGGGCTGCTAGCCGCGCTCGACACGCGCGGCGTCGTCTGGATCGTGGAGCGCGATGGGACGGTTCGCAAGACGCCGCTCATCGATCTGCGCGCCCCCGGCGATCTTTCTGGCTTCGTTGAGCCGGGACCGGAGTCAGGGCTGCGCAGCATCGCCTTTCACCCCGATTTCGCGACACCGGGGGCTGCGGGTGAGGGGCGGCTCTATCTCGCATACAGCGCCAGCGAGAGCAGTGCGCTCGCCGGTGTCCCGGTCTTCGAGGTGCCAGGGGAGGCGACGCGCTTCCAAGATGTCGTCGCCGAGTTCGTGGTGCCCGAGCCGGAGGACTTGGTGGTTGAGGGCGGCGGGCGCGAGCTTCTGCGCATCTCCCAACCCTTCAACAACCACAACATCGGGGAGCTGGTCTTCAACCCTAATGCAAGCCCCGGAGATCCCGACCGTGGGCTCCTCTTCATCGGTGTCGGCGATGGGGGCGGTGGGAACGACCCACTCGATGCCGGGCGCGATCCGTCCCTGATCTACGGGAAAGTCCTGCGGATCGACCCTTTGGGCGGCATCCCCTATGGCGTGCCGAGTGGCAATCCGTTCGTGGATATCGACGGCGTCCTGCCCGAACTCTGGGCCATCGGCTTTCGCAATCCCCAACAGCTGAGCTTCGACGGCGACCGGCTTTTCACCGGCGATATCGGGCAGAGCACCGTCGAAGAGATCAACCTGGTCGTCCCGGGCGGCGATCATGGTTGGGACGACCGCGAGGGTACATTTGCCAACACCGACGGCGCCATTGGGCCGCTGCCGCCCGATGATGCTGCGCTGGGGCTGCAGTATCCGGTGATCGAGTATCGTCACGGGGAGATCGACGCAGGCAATGCGGCGGTGGGAGGCGGCTATCTCTATCGCGGCACGGCGATCCCGGCGCTCGACGGCCAGTACGTCTTCACCAATTTCCCCACTGGCGATCTCTTCGTCGCGCCCCTCGATGGGCTCGACGCGGCCTTGGCTGACGGGCGGATCGCGCCGGAGGAAACGCTCTCGCCCCAGGTGCTCACGGTGGTGAATGCCGCGGGCGAGACGGTGCGCGTCGCCGATTTCGCGGGCAACGCGTCGGGGCGCGTGGACCTTAGGCTCGGGCGCGATGCGGATGGGGAGCTCCTCGCTTTCGGCAAGCAGACCGGCGAGATCTGGCGGCTTGTGGCGGTTGGTGAGCGGGGCCTGGGCTTGAGCGAGGAGGAAGCGCGCGCTGTCGCGCTCCTTTATGAGACCGCGCTCGACCGGGACGGCGTGATCGACCTACCCGGCCTGAATCTCTGGATCGATGAGGCGGAGCAGGGGGTCAGTCTGCCCGATATCGCCGGGGCCTTCCTGGTATCCGATGAGTTCCTGGCCTCCTTCGGGCCCATCGACGGGCTAGGGAATCAGGCGCTCGTGGAACTCTTCTACGAGAACGCCCTTGGGCGGGAGGGCGATCTTGGCGGCGTGGCCTTCTGGACCGGGGAACTCGCGCGCCCCGATTTTGATCGCGACGACCTCCTTCTCGCTTTCGCCATCAGCAACGAGCGCGCCGATCAGCTGGCCTTCGTGGAGACCCTTGTCGAGACCGGCCCCAGCTTCTGGAGCTTCACGGGCTGAGCGTGGGGCGCACGGACTGGGCCCCTCGGCTCGAACGGGGGATCCAGGGTCGCTTTTCGCGCGGTTAGGAGCGCGTCGCCGACAGTCTCTTCAACTCGTAGAGCAGGTCGAGCGCCTCGCGCGGGCTGATGAGGTCGGGTTCGATCTCGCCCAGCCGTTCGGCCAGCGCAGAGGCGGCCGGATCGGGCGCAGATGGCGCCGCTGCGGGGGTGGCCTGGAAGAGCGGGAGCCCGTCGAGCAGATCGGGCACGCTGGTGCCGCGTTCTGCCGCCTCCAGCTTTTCGAGCACCGCGCGGGCCCGGGCGATCACGGGCCCCGGCAGG
>JBCCLX010000427.1:0-3698 GCA_039026635.1 Pseudomonadota bacterium | reverse complement strand
CGGTCGCCTCCGGCAAGGCCGCGACCACCGCGTCCAGATCGAACTTCTCCATCCAGATCAGGGCCGCGCCCGAGACGAGTGTGACGTTCGAGGCCACGAAGAGACCATGCGTGTGATAGATCGGCAGGGCGTGGATCAGCACATCATCGCCCGTGAACCGCCAGGTCTCGACGAGCGTCTTGGCGTTGGAGGCCAGGTTCTCGTGGCTCAGCATCGCGCCCTTCGAGCGCCCGGTGGTGCCGGAGGTATAGAGGATGGCGGCCAGATCGTCCGGGCCGCGCGCCACATCCTCGAAAGCGGCCGTCTCGGGCACATGGGCGAAAAGGCTGCCGTGATCGCCCCCGTCCGCGGCCCAAATCCCCATGGTCTCGAGCCGCGCGCCGGCCTCTTTAGCCTGCGGGGTCAGCGCCTCTGCCTTGCTCGGATCGACGACCACCAGCGCAGGTGCCGCATCGCCCAGAAAATAGCCGACCTCGCTTGCCGTATAGGCCGTGTTGAGGGGCAGGAAGACGGCACCGGCGCGCACACAGCCGAGATAGAGCATCAGGGCCTCGATGCTCTTTTCCACCTGCACCGCGACCCGGTCCCCCGGCGCCATGCCGAGCCCCACCAGCGCCGCGGCGAAACGACCCGAGACCGCCTCAACATCCGCATAGGTATAGACCCTTCCATCGGGCAGGCTGGCGAAGGTCCGCCCGCCGCGGGCGGGATCGCCGAGGCCGAGGGCGGTTGCGAGATGATTGGTCATAGGCGTCGTCTCCCTCGTGCGTCATGCGTGCGAATGCGCGACGGTTGCGCTTTGCGCCCCCGGGCTTCGGCCTTCGTTTGTTGGCGTCTGCGAGCCTCGCCACAGGGGTGGGCGGGGCGCAGAGAGCTTGCTTAAGCGACCAGGACCGCCGGCACCTGGCGTGCCAGCCGGCGAACGGCTGAAGACTGCGCGATCTCGCCCTCGGCGGCAAAGGCCTCATGGTTTCGTTCGATATCGCGCAGATCGTAGAGATAGTTGACCATCACCCCCCGGCTCTCGCGCTGCCCGCGCTCCGAGGCGTCGGCGGTCGGGTTGACGCGTTCGAGCCGCGCGCCATTGCCGAGATGAAAGCGCGCCACGGGATCGAGCGGCCGGCCATCGGGGCGCTTGGCCAGCGTCAGGTAATGCGCGGCCAGTGCCGCCAACTGCTCCTCTCCGGCTGCCGCACGTACCTCATCCTCCGCCAGCCAGCGGGTAAGACCCGGCACGGGGCTCAAGGTGACGAAGGTCGAAAGCGTCGGCACATCGCGGCGGAGTTCTTCCACCACCTGCTTGATCAGGAAGGAGCCGAAGCTGACGCCGCGCAGGCCGTTCTGACAGTTCGAGATCGAATAGAAGGCAGCCGTCGTCGCTCGCTTGGGATCCAGAGCCTCGCGTTCTTCCGCCAGGATCGGCCCGATCGCGCCGGGGATCTCGCGGCAGAGCGCGACCTCCACAAAGATCAGGGGTTCATCGCCGAGGGCGGGGTGGAAGAAGCCATAGAGTTGCCGGTCGGGCGCAGCGACCCGCCGGCGCAGATCGTGCCAGCCTTGGATCGCATGCACGGCCTCGTATTGGATGATCTTCTCGAGGATCGCCGCCGGCGTCTGCCAATCCATCCGGCGCAGCTCGAGAAACCCGCGGTTGAACCAGCTTGCGAAGAGATGGCGGAAATCGGCGTCCAGGCCCTCGAGCGCTGGATCGCCGCGGGCAACGGCCAGCAGGTCCTCCCGCATGCGCACGAGCGAAAGCGTGCCCTGCGGTGCCCGGTTCAAGAGGCGCAAGAGTTGCTGGCTCCGCGGCTCGGCCTCGATATGCAGAGCGCGTGCAAGCTCAGGGCTCGGTGCGGCCTCATAGGCCGCCACGGCGCGCGCCACCCGCGCCATATCCGGTGCGAAGCGCGCGGCCATCTCGCGCAGGAACTCATGGCGCGCCGCTTCGGGCAGGGCGGCATAGTCGTCGAGCAGCGCCCGCGCCCGCGCCGTGCCCGTCACTTCACCGTCCGAGGCGAACAAGGCCTCCGCACGGTCGATCAGAGGCGCCTGCGTCTCGGAGCCGATGAGGGCGCGGCCGGTTTCCGTGATCCGGCTTAGCATGTCCCCGAAAAGGCTTGCCGCACCCAAGCCACCCGTGCCCGCAGCGCTGGCCGCTTCGCTCGGCTCGGCGGTCGCGGTGCTCTGCTCCTCGCTCATCCAGCCACTCCCATCAGATCACCCGGAACAGGACCCTAGATCACCTCGCCCATCACCGCATCCGGCAACCAGGTCGCAAGCTCGGGGAAAATACAGAGAATGATGATCGCGATCACCATGCAGCCGACGTAAGGCAGGCTGCCTTTCAGGATCGTCTTCAGCGGGATGTCCGGCGCGATGCCGTTGATGACATAGAGATTGAGCCCCACAGGTGGGGAGATCAGTCCGATCTCCATATTGATCGTGAGGACGACGGCGAACCAATAGGGGTCGAAATCCGCGGCGATCACGATCGGCAAGAGGATCGGGGCTGCCATCAGGATCACGGCAACGGGGGGCAGGAAGAAGCCCGCGATCAGCAGGAAGATGTTGATCGCCAGCATCAGCCACCAGCGGTTCACATCGAGCGTGCCGATCCACTCCGCGATCGACTGCGTGATGAAGAGCGAGGACAGCATGTAGCTGAACACTCCCGCCGCCCCGATGATGAAGAGGATCATCACGCTCTCTTTGGTGCTGTCGCGCAGCACGACCCAGATCGCGTTCATCGACCATAGCCTGTAGATCACCACCGCGATCAGCAGGCAGAGGAGAGCGCCAACCGCCGCGGTTTCCGACGGCGTCGCAACCCCGCCATACATCGCATAGAGCACGCCGATGATGATCACGAGGAAGGGCAGCACGCGCGGCATCAGCTCAAGCCGCTCTTTCAGCGTGTAGCTCGCACGGTTGAGCGTGCCGGCCTCGCCCTCGCGCCAAGTGGCGAAGATCGACCAGGCCATAAAGAGCCCGACCAGGAGCAGCCCGGGCAGGACACCCGCAAGGAAGAGCCGCCCGATCGAGGTTTCGGTCGCGATGCCATAGACGATCATGGTGACTGAGGGTGGGATCAGGATCCCGAGTGTGCCGCCGGCGGCGATGGAGCCGGAGGCGACGCCATCGGGAAAGCCGCGTTTGCGCATCTCCGGGATGCCCATCTTGCCGATGGCAGCACAGGTGGCAGGCGAGGAGCCGGACATGGCGGCGAAGAGCGCGCAGGCCCCGAGGTTGGAGATCACGAGCCCGCCCGGCACCCGCGTCAGCCATCGGTCGAGCGCCTCGTAGAGATCCGCGCCGGCCCGTGTCGAGGCGATAGCCGCGCCCATGATGATGAACATCGGGATCGAGAGGAGCGCGAAGTTGTTGAGCTTGCCGAAGAACACCTCCGGCAAGAGGCTGAGCGAGCTCAACCCATCGAAGACGATCAGGAAACCTGCGGCGACGATCAGAAGGCCGGTTGCGACAGAGATGCCGGAGAACAGGACAACGATGGTGACGAAGGCGACGAGGGCGCCGAGAACGAGAGGATCCATTATTCGGCCGCTCCCGGCGCAGCCGCCTCGTCATCCTCGATGCCGAAAGGCCGGTCGATGTTGACGAGCATGGCGTAGAAATCGGCGATGAGCTGCAGCATGTAGAGCCCGAAGCCTATGGGCAGGGCGAGGTAGGGCACCCAGAGG
>JBCCLX010000426.1:0-3776 GCA_039026635.1 Pseudomonadota bacterium | reverse complement strand
GAGCTCAAATACGCCGCCGATTTCACCCATTTCGACTATGTGAGCCCCGATGCGCCCAAGGGCGGCACCTTCTCCACCGGCTATGGCGGCGTCACCTTCGACAGCCTCAACCCCTTCGTTCTCAAGGGCAATCCCGCGCTCGGGCTGCTCGCAGGCCCCGTCAACGTCACCTCCCTCACCTTCGACACGCTGATGGCCAGCGCGAGCGACGAGCCGGACTCGATGTACGGTCTGCTGGCCGAGACCGCGGAGATCGATGAGGATGGCGCTGGCGTCACCTTCGTGCTCCGCGCAGAAGCCCGCTTCTCCGACGACAGCCCCGTGACAGCCGAGGACGTGGCCTGGACCTTCAACACCGTGCTCGAGAAAGGCCATCCGCGCTACGCGATCATCTACGCGAGCGTCACCGGCGTCGAAGCGCTCGATGCGCGCACCGTCCGTTTCACCTTCGACCCCGAGAGCGCGCTGCGCGATATGCCCATGGCGGTCGCCAGCTTCTCGATCCTCTCGAAAGCCTCCTGGGAGGGGCGGGACTTCTCCGACAGCACCCTCGATCCCATCCTCGGCTCCGGGCCTTATGCCGTCGACACCGTCGAGCCGGGCCGCCGGATCAGCTACCGCCGGCGCGAGGACTACTGGGCGCGCGATCTGCCCGTGAACCGCGGCCGGCACAACTTCGACGAGATCCGGATCGAATACTTCCGCGACCGCTCCGCCGCCTTCGAGGGGTTCAAGGCGGGCGAATACACCTTCAACGAGGAGTTCTGGTCCAAGCTGTGGGCCACCGCCTACAACTTTCCTGCCATCGAGCGCGGCGCTGTGGTGCGCGATGTGGTGCCGGACAACCGCCCCGCCGGCACCCAAGGCTTCTGGTTCAACCTGCGCCGCCCGCAGTTTGCCGATCCGCGCACCCGCGAGGCCATCGCCAGCGTCTTCGATTTCGAATGGTCCAACCGCACGCTCTTCTACGACCTCTACAACCGGACCGACAGTTTCTTCGAGGGCGGGGGCGCGCTGGAAGCGGCAGAGGCACCGACGCCGGCCGAGCTTGCGCTGCTCGAACCCATGGCCAGCGAGCTGCCGCCGGGTGTGCTCGAATCTGCGGCCTATGTGCCCCCCGTCACCGATGGCTCGGGCCGGCCCCGCCGTACCCTACGGGCCGCTGCCAAACTGCTCGACGAGGCGGGCTGGACCGTTCAGGACGGCGTGCGCCGCAATGCCAAGGGTGAGCCGCTGACGATGGAGTTTCTGCTCGTGAGCGAAGGCTTCGAGCGGATCACCACGCCTTACATCCAGAACCTCGAGCGGATCGGCGTGCAGGCGACGCTGCGCACCGTCGATCCCGCGCAATACAAGCAGCGCACGGATGATTTCGACTTCGACATCACGGTGACGCGCTACGCCATGCAGCTGACCCCCGGGGTCGAACTGCGCGCGATCTTCCACTCGGATGCCGCCAACCAGCCAGGATCGAGCAATCTTGCCGGCGTAGCCTCCCCGGTCGTCGACAAACTGATCGAGGTGATCGAGAACGCGACCTCTCGCGACGCACTTGTGACTGCCGTCAGCGCCCTCGACCGCGTGCTCCGCGCCATGCACATCTGGGTGCCGCAGTGGTCCAAGGCATCGCATCATCTCGCCTATTGGGACATCTACGCCCGGCCCGAGACCAAACCGCTCTACTCCCGCGGCGTGACCGACACCTGGTGGATCGACGAGACGAAGTTCGCCGCGCTGGCTTCGGAGCTGGGGCAGTAACTTGGGCGCCTACATCCTGCGGCGCCTTCTGCTGATCATCCCCACGCTTCTGGGGATCATGGCGCTGAACTTCGTGATCATCCAGTTCGCGCCCGGCGGGCCGATCGAACAGGTCATCGCCGAGATCGACAATCAGGGCGACGCGACGGGTCGCTTTGCCGGGGGCGGCGATGCAGGGGCTGGCGCCCAACTCGCCGGCGCCGACAGCAACTATCGCGGCGCCCAGGGCCTCGACCCGGATTTCATCGCGCGCCTGGAGGTTGAGTTCAACTTCGCCCGCATCATCTGCGAGGACGGCTATGACGGGCCTGTCCGGGCCTCGGCCGAGGCCTGCGAGAAGCAGCCGATCCCGGTCCATGAGCGCTTCGGCCTGATGATCATCGACTATGCGACCTTCGACTTCGGGGAGAGCTTCTTCCGATCGGTCACCGTCATCGATCTGATCCTCGAGAAGATGCCCGTCTCGATCACGCTGGGGCTTTGGACGACGCTGCTGAGCTATTTGATCTCGATCCCGCTCGGCATCCGCAAGGCCGTGCAGGACGGCAGCCGCTTTGATGCGGTCACCTCTGGGATCATCATCGCGGCCTATGCGATCCCGGGCTTCCTCTTCGCCGTCATCCTCCTCGTGCTCTTTGCCGGCGGGAGCTTCGTTCAGCTCTTTCCGCTCCGCGGCCTCTCCTCAGATGGCTGGGAGAACATGAGCCTTGGCGCTCAGATCCTCGACTATCTCTGGCACATCGTCCTGCCGGTCACTGCCATGGCGATCTCGGGCTTTGCGACGCTGACCTTGCTGACCAAAAACTCGTTTCTCGATGAGATCAGGAAGCAGTATGTGCTGACCGCCCGTGCCAAGGGGCTGGCCGAGAGCCGCGTGCTCTATGGCCATGTTTTTCGCAACGCCATGCTGATCGTGGTGGCAGGCTTTCCGGCAGCCTTCATCTCGATCTTCTTCACCGGCTCGCTCTTCGTCGAAACGGTTTTCTCGCTCGATGGCCTCGGCCTGCTCGGCTTCGAAGCGGTCGTCCAGCGGGACTATCCCGTCGTCCTCGGGACCCTCTATCTCTTTGGTCTGATGGGCCTGGTTGTGAAGCTCATCTCGGATCTGACCTATGTGCTCATCGACCCGCGGATCGATTTTGAGCGGAGGGTTGGGTGATGGACGATGGCCTGCGCCCTGCTGAGACGATCGCGGCAAAGCCCGCGCGGGGTATCTTCGCGCTTTCGCCCCTCAACCGGCGCCGCGTGCAGAACTTCCGAGCGAACAAGCGCGCGCTCTGGTCGCTGCGCATCTTCTCGGTGCTGTTCCTTCTCAGCCTCTGCGCCGAAGTGATCGCCAATGATAAGCCGCTGCTCATGAGCTTTCAGGGTGAGACGCTCATGCCGCTGATCGAGGCCTATCCAGAGACCAAGTTCGGTGGGGACTTCGAGACGGAGGCCGCCTATTCGGACCCCTTCGTCCAATGCCTGATCCGCACGGGCGGTGCGACGGATGCGTGCTTCGACGATGAGGATGCCGCGGCACCGGAGGGCAATACCGCCGGCTGGATCCTCTGGCCGCCCATCCCCTTCAGCTACAAGACCGTCGATTTTGCCGTCGCCACCGCCCCCTCACCACCCGATGCCACCCATATCCTCGGCACCGACGACAGCGCGCGCGATGTGCTGGCCCGTGTCATCTATGGCTTCCGCCTCTCGGTCCTCTTCGGCTTCGGCGTCACCATCGCGGCCTCTCTGATCGGCATCATCGCCGGTGCGGCTCAGGGCTTTTTCGGCGGCTGGATCGATCTGACGTTCCAGCGGGTCGAGGAGGTCTGGTCCTCCATGAACACGCTCTATGTGATCCTCATCCTCTCTGCGATCTTCGGGCCCAACCTGTGGCTGATGTTCGCGATCTTCGTGGCCTTTACCTGGACGCAGCTGATCGGTGTGGCGCGCGCCGAGTTTCTGCGGGCGCGGAACTTCGAATATGTCCAGGCGGCGCGCGCACTCGGCGTCAGCGATTGGCGGATCATCTT
>JBCCLX010000425.1:0-3796 GCA_039026635.1 Pseudomonadota bacterium | reverse complement strand
TGGATCGCGCGACAGAGGCTCTCGACTTTCGGCGTCTCCGTGGAGGTCAGCACGGCGCTGTTGTGCTCGAAGTTGATGCGTAGATTGATCACGCTCTCATCGGGCAGGCGCAGATAACCCTCGTCTGGTGTCGCATCGGCGGGATTGCAGCCAGCTAGAAGCGGCGAGTTGCCGCCGGCCGAGACTGCAACGGCGGCGCCGCTGGTGCCGCTGCTTGGCACTGTGGTCGTCGCCGTGGTCGTGCTCTCTGTCGAGGCCTCGCTCTCGCGGGCGACCGTCTCGGCCGTGCCGGCCGTCGATCCGGTCGAGGCCGTCGCCCCGAGCTGCAGACCGCGCGTCACGGCGAGCTGACGCTCAATCCGGCCGAGGAGTTCCTCCTCGCTCTGCGCGTGCGCCACCCCTGTCCAGGCGCTGATGCTCAGGGTCGCAAGCATCGCGGCGGCGATGGCCGTGGTGAGGGCGGACGGCGCCCGGGCGGTCTCGGATCGTCTCGTGGAGCGGCTGATGAGCATGGTTCGGTCTCCCGCGCTGGCTGTCACGCACAGGATACGCTCGCGATGCCCCGACGTCGACGGAAAGCCGCGGCGGGGGTGTTGCCCGCTGCCTCAGCCCGCATCCGCTGCCCGTGCTGCCGGGATCACCGTCTCGGCGAGAAGGCGTTTCAACGCGCCGGCATAGCCGTGTGATCGCGCGGGCCGCGTCGGATCCGAGGTGATTGCCATGGTGATGCCGAGGGTCGGGGCCACGTAGATCATCTGCCCGCCATAGCCGCGCGCATAGGCGACATCGACCCCGCCCAGCTGCGTGAGAAACCAGCCATAGCCGTAGTTGTCGCCCGAGAACGGCGACCGCGTCCGCGCGGTCCAGGCGGCCTCCCGCCAGCCTTCCGGCACCAGGCGACGACCCTCCCAATGGCCATCCGTCCGCCACGCCTCCCCAAAGCGCAGCATGGCCATGGGCGAGAGCGCCATGTTGTTTCCGCCGAGGTAGAAGCCTTGCGGATCGCGCGTCCAAGGCGCGATGTCGATGCCAAGCGGGCGGGCCAACCAGTCGTTGGCGAGCGCATGGAGGCTGCGCCCCGTGGCCCGCGCCAGCACGGCGCCGAGCAGGTGGTAGCTGCCCGTCGAATACTGAAACCGCTCGCCCGGGTCGGCGCGAAAGGGTCGCGAGAGGGTGTGGGCCAGCCAATTGGGGCTCGCAACAAAGGCGCCATAGGCAGACCCGGAGGTCCGGGCGAGCCCGGCGCGCATGGTCAGCAAGTGATCGACGGTGATCGCGTTCAAGCGTGGATCGGGGCGGACGGGCAGGTAGGCCGCGAGAAAAGGTGCGATGGGCTGATCGGGCCCCTTGAGCGCCCCTTCGGCGATCGCGCGGCCGGTCAGCGTGGCGACGAGCGTTTTGGAGACGGACTTCACATTGACCGCCCGCGACACCCCAGGGCCCCGGAGGGCGCGGGCATAGGCGACCTCGCCATCGCGCGCGAGGACAACCGCGTGGAGTTGGTCGAACTGAGCGGCTTGCCTCGCGAGCGCGTCGATGCCCTCGGGTGTAAAGCGCCGCGCCTCGGCGATCTGCGGCCCCAAGGCTGCGAGGGCGGCGGCACCCGCGATCAGGCCGCGCCGCGTGGTCTCCTGCGCTGCTCCTCTGCGCCCACTGGTTTTACGATCACGTGTTGTCATGGATGCACCAATACCCGCCCATGCTGACCAAATAAGGGCCGCGGCGCCGAGTACAGCCGGTCTGATACGGGTAGTGGATCACGATCGCGCGGGTGGGGGCGAGGGGCCGTTACGTCGCAGGGACGTGGCCGGTCCTGTTCCTCCGCCATCCTGCACCCTATCCTTTCTTCATGCGGATGGCCTTGGAGAGAGCGCTATGACCTCGAGCCCTGTCCCAGCGCGGCTGACTGTACGGATGGCGCCCCTGGTGCTTGGCCTCGGCCTCGCGCTGTCGGCCTGCGCACCAGCCTCTAATACCGGTCCGAGCGCTGGCGCCTTGTCGGGGGGTGGTACTGGCCCTGTCGCTCCCCCATCGCAGGCGATCCAGGTGCGAGAGGTCTCGGCTCAGCGGAAGGGCGACGCCTATCATCCGCAGGTCGTCGAGCGCTTCGGCGGGGTCTATGACGAGGGGCGCGTGGACGATTATGTCCGCCGCATCGGACAGCGCCTGGTGGCGGTTTCGGCCGAGCCTGGGGAGCGCTGGACCTTTACGGTCCTCGATTCCCCCGTGGTGAACGCTTTCGCCGTCCCTGGCGGCTATATCTACGTGACCCGAGGGTTGGTCGCGCTCGCGAATGATGAGGCGGAGCTTGCGGGCGTGATCGGGCATGAAATCGCTCATGTCACCGCGCGCCACGGCGCCCAGCGGGAAACGCGCCAGACAGCGGCGGGGATCGGTGTGCTGCTCGGCACCGTGGGTCTGGCCGCGCTTGGCATCGAGCCGCCGGTCGTCTCCGACATCTTGGGCGCGGCGGTGGGCGGCACGCTCGCGAGCTACAGCCGCGAAGACGAGCGGGAGGCGGATCGCATCGGCATCCGCCTGTTGGCCGATGCGGGATATGATCCGCAGGCGCAGGCGGATTTTCTAGCCTCTCTCGCGCGAAACGCGGCGCTCGATGCCGAGCTTGCGGGTGGGCGCTACGATCCTGAGGTGACGGGCTTTTTTGCGACCCATCCGGCAACGGCCGGGCGCACGCGGGAGGCGCGCGCCGTGGCGGCGGCGACGGGCGTGGCTGCTGGCGAGCGGGCACGGGAGCGGCATCTGACAGCCATCGACGGGATGGCCTGGGGTCCCTCTGCGGCTCAGGGCTTTGTGCGCGACGGCGCTTTCCTGCATCCCGATCTCGATTTCCGCTTCTCCGTCCCGCAAAACTGGGCTGTGATCAACCGGCCCAGCGCCGTACTCCTCGGCAACCAGGAGGGCGACCGGGTGATCTTCGATGCGGTGAAGGACGCGCCTCAGAACCCGGAGGCGTTCCTGCGCGAACGCTGGGCGCCGACCATCGCCCGCAGCATGCGCACGGGTCCGCTGCGGCAAGTTGCGTCCTTCCGGATCGACGGTCAGCCGGCGGCCCGCGGCGTCATGCCCGTGGAGATCAATGACCGGCCCTATATCGCGCTCTTGATCGCGATCCGCCGGCCGGACCGGACCTACCGGTTCACGGGCCTGATGCCCCAGGGGGGCGGCGGTGTCGGGCGCGTGGCCTCGGTTGCGGAGAGCTTCGCCCGTCTCTCCCTGGCGGAACGCCAGTCTGCGCGCCAGCGGCAGGTGGTCCTTCGCCGGGTGCAGTCTGGCGACACGGTGTCGAGCCTGGCGGGGGCCATGGATGTGGAGCGTGGCCCGGCCGAGCGGTTTGAGGTTCTGAACGGCCTCAACAACGGCGCGCTGCCGCCGGCGGGCACGCTCGTCAAACTCGTGCGCTGAGCCGGCTCAGAAGAAGAGACGCCAGATCGCGGGCAGCAGGAGCGCGGTCGCCAGGGCGTTGATCCCCATGGCAAGCCCCGCGAAGGCGCCGGCCACATCGTTGACCTGCAGCGCCCGGGCTGTGCCGATCCCATGGCTGGCGGTGCCCATGGCCACGCCGCGTGCGGCCCAATCGCGGATCCCGAGAGCGTTCATGAGGGGCGGGCCGAGCATGGCACCAAGCACGCCCGTCAGGATCACGAGCACGGCAGTCAGCGACGGCAGGCCACCGAGCGCCTCGGCGATCCCCATCGCCACGGGTGCGGTCGTCGATTTCGGCGCGAGCGCGATGAGCGTGTCCGGATCGCCGCCCAGCGCCCAGGCGATGGCGACC
>JBCCLX010000424.1:0-3818 GCA_039026635.1 Pseudomonadota bacterium | reverse complement strand
GGCCGCAGCACCGTTGTAGCGGTCCCGAAAGCCATGGAGGATCGGCCAAAGCGCCTCCTTTGAGGTGATGTGGTAGAAGCTCTGCACCTGCTCGGGCGCGAGCGGCAAGCGCCAGAGATCATAGCCGCCCGCGCCGGTCTCCACCCTGACGCGGCGCGCGACGTCGGCCCCAGGAGGCCCGTGATGCGCCGCGATCCAGCAGGCCTCTGCATTGCGCGCGCAATAGGATTTGAGCGTCGGCACGATCCCGTTCGGGCTGCTCGGTTCCTGTCGACCGGTCCGGCCGGTAGCCGCGCCCTCCTCGAAGGGGGGCCGGTGGTAGACGATCACACGCTTTGCGGACATGGGTTCTTCCGCGGGCCGACCCTGCTGCCGTCAGTCCCGCCCATCGGTGGGCAGGCGCTGCTGTGCGGCCCGGAAGACCTCGCAGCCCTGATCGACCTTGGTGCCCTCCCAAAACGGCGAGCGGGTACGGAAGGCAGCGCGGCCGATCAGATGCGAGGCGATGGGCGCCGTCATCACCATGAAGACGGCGACCAGGATCGCCTTGATGATGGCATCCGTCTCCGGCAGCACCACACAGAGCGCCAGGACGATGAACATCAGCCCCAGTGTGCCGGCCTTCGTGGCGGCATGCATCCGCAGAAAAACATCCTGGAACCGCACGACCCCGAGGCCGGCCGAAAAGCACAGGAGGCCGCCGGCAATCAGCGAGAGGGTCGCGACAATCTCGGCAACGGTATCAAGCATCGGCCGGCTTCCCTTCCTCGGCAATGGCGGGGGAGGCGGGATCGAGATCCGGTTCAGGTGCCGGCGCGCTGGGCGCTTCGTAGCCGGCACGGCGCTCCACATAGCGGGCGAAGGCCACGGTCGCGAGGAAGGAGATCAGCGCGAGCGCGAGCGCGGCATCGAGATAGGCCGAGACCTCCACCGCCAGCGCGAAGACCACGATCAGCGCGGTGAGCAACATGGAGATGAGGTCGAGCGCGACAACGCGATCGGGCAGGGTCTCACCCTTCACGAGCCGATAGACCGCACAGACAATCGCCACCATGATCATGAGCCCGCAAAAGGCGGCGGCCCAGCCGACGGGGCCGGAGAGGGTTGCGCCCAGCATGCTCATGCCGTCGCCCTCATGACGACCTTCTCGAGGCCGGCTTTGATATCGGCGTTCACGGCCTCGGGGCCGTCGTCGGTATACATTGAGTGGATCAGCAGGAATTTGCGATCCGGCGTCACATCCACCGTGAGCGTGCCCGGCGTCAGCGTGATCAGGTTGCCGGTCAGCGTGATGGCCATATCACTCTGCGCATCGAGCGGCAGGGCGTGGAAAGCGGGCGAGATGTCCAGCCCCGGCGTCATCACGGTGTAGAAGACGCGCCAGGCCGAGCGCAGCAGCTCGTACATGAAGTAGATCACGAGCCAGACGATGTGCACGGGCTTGAGCAGGATGTTCATGACGGTTCCCCCTGAGGCAGCACGGCGCGAATATAGGGTAGCGGATCGAGGAGCTCTGTGGCCGCCCGATCGGCGATCTGGAAGAAGGCCTCTGGCGACAGGCTGATCCCCAGCGTCACCGACGCCAGCACCAGGATCGGCGCGACGAGAAGGCGATGTGGGTAAACAGGCGTGATCTCGGCCACATCAGCTCCCGGACGCGGTTGCCAGAAAGCGGCGACGAAAACGCGACCGAGGTAGAAGAAGGTCAGCACCGAGGCCATCAGGATCAGACCACCGACGATGTAGTGCTCGGCCTCGAAGCTGGCGCGGATCATGAAGAACTTGGCCCAGAAGCCCGAGAGCGGCGGCACCCCGATCAGCGACAGCATCGGGATCAGGAAGAGGACGCCGAGCCAGGGGCCCGCGGCCCAAAGCCCGCCGATCCGGTCCAGCCGCTCGGAGCCACACTCCCGCGCCACGAGCCCGCCCAGCAGGATTAGCCCCATCATCGCGGGAATGTGGTGGAAGAAGTAGAAGACCGCGCCCGCCATCGCGAGTTTGGAGCCGAGCGCGAGCCCCAGCATCATCACGCCGATCTGGCTGACGATGTGAAAGGAGAAGATACGGCGAAGCTCCCCCGCGGAGGCCGCCCCCATGGCGCCAAGCGCGATTGTGATGGCGCAGGCAAAGAGCAGCACACCCTCCACCGCCGGCGTCCCCGGCTCGAAGATGAGGGTGAAGACACGCAGGATCGAGTAGACGCCGACCTTCGTCAGCAGCGCCGAAAAGAGCGCGGAGGTCGCGACGGCGGGCGTGTGATAGGAGGCGGGCAGCCAGAAGAAGACCGGGAAGAGCGCCGCCTTCGCCGCAAAGGCGAAGAGGAGGAGGCCCGCCGACCCCAACACCGCCGTCTCACCCATTCGTCCGGCCAGCTTGAGGCTCAGATCCGCCATGTTGAGCGAGCCGGCCGTGCCATAGAGAAGGCCCACGCCGGTGAGGAAGGCGATGGTGCCGACCAGATTGAGCGCGACATATTTCATCGCCCCATCGATCTGGCGCCGACCACCGCCGATGACCAAGAGGCCGAAGGACGAGATCAGCATGACCTCGAACCAGACATAGAGGTTGAAGATATCGCCGGTCAGGAAGGCGCCACAGACACCGCCCGTCATCGCATGGGCAAGCGCATGGAAGCCGAGGGCATTCGTCTCGTCATCGACCTCGATCACCGCGTACATCAGCGCAGTGAAGGCCGCGAGGCCTGCGATTGTCACCATCGCACCCGAGAGCGTGTCCGCCACCAGCGTGATGCCGTAAGGCGCGGCCCAGCCGCCCATCTGCGCGACCTGCGGCCCGTCGGCCGCGGCGTTGAAGAGGATCACGAGCCCGATGGCCACGGAGAGCCCCGCCGAGATCAGGCTGAGCAGCTTGTGCCAGGGGCTGCGGCGCAGCAGGAACAGCACCACGGCACTGGTCAGCGGCAGCAGGATCGGGGCAGCCAGAAGCATCAGCGGGCCTCGCCGAAGGCGGTTTCAGGCTCAGGCTCGTTGCGCGGCTCAGCCTCCCGCATGCCGGCACTATCGGCAGTGCCAAACTCCGCATAGGCGCGCAGCACGAGGCTGAGCGTAAAGACAAGCAGGCCGAAGCCGATCACGATCGCCGTGAGGATCAGCGCCTGCGGCAACGCATTGGCCACCCCCTCGGGCGGCGTCTTCGCCCCCTCGGCCACCAGCGCCGGATCGCCGAAGGTCATGCGCCCAGCCGCGAAGATCGCGAGATTGGCGGCGTTGGAGATGATCGTCAGCCCGAAGAGAAACCGGATCAGGTTGGACGACATCATCAGATAGCTGCCGCCAGCCACCAAGATGCCGACGGTAATGGCAAGGGCCGGTTCCATCACTCAGCCTCCTTCTCGGGCGTGACCTCGGCACTCGCGTCCGGTGCGTCCGGCTGTGCCGCCTGGGCCGCAGCTTCGAGCGCGAAGAGCATGCCGGCCACACCGCCCACGACGACGAGATAGACGCCCGTGTCGAAAAGCAGGATGGAGCCGACGGGCAGCCCCTCCTTCTTGCCATCCGCGCCGACGCTCAGCAGTGGCCAGACGCCGGCGAGCACATAGCCCTTGGCGATGGCACCCCAGACCGCAGAGACGCAGGCGCAGCCGAGCCCCGCCGCCGCGATCGCCAGCGGCTCGACGCGCAGCATCCGCTTGGCCGCCGCCAGCCCGCTGGCCTTCTCGATCAGCGCCAGCGCCGTCGCGGCGACCAGCCCGCCGATGAAGCCCCCGCCTGGATCGTTGTGCCCTCGCCAGAGGATGTAGAGCGAGAAGAAGAACAGGATCGGCGCGAGGACCCGCGTCGCCGTGGACAGGATCAGCG
>JBCCLX010000423.1:0-3829 GCA_039026635.1 Pseudomonadota bacterium | reverse complement strand
GAGGCGAGGAGCGGCCCGATGTTGAGGCCCAACTCGGCCAAGGAGTAGAGCAGCAGCGTGGTGACGGAGATGATCGCCAGGCCGATGCGAAAGAGCGGCATCAGCGTGCCGAGCCGGCTGGCGCCCGCCGGATCCGCGTTGTCGTCCTCTTCTGCACCCGTGGAGGTGCGCATTTCTTGATGCAGTGCCGCCCGGATGAGCTGCCAGGCGGCCCAGGTGATGAGAGCGGCCCAAACGATATTCAGCGCCGCTGCGCGCCAGGCGGGCGCGCCTTCGGCATGGGCCAGGTCGAAGAAATTGAAGCCCCACAGCCGCGAGATCGTCCCGATGGCAAGGCCGAGCAGGATTGCGTGCCAGATCGAGATGAAGGCCCGCCGGAAGCGCAGGGCACGGGGGCTGGCTGTCCGCGTCAGCCCTCGGGCCAGCTCCTCGCCGAGACGGTCGACGAGCGGGAGAGCGAGGAGCACGATCAGCGTGCCCGCGGGTCCTTGGAGATACTGCCGGCCCGTCTCCAGCCAATGCAGCATCCAGAAGGCGCCGGCGAAGAGCACATAGGCCAGCGCGATGGCGGGGGCTGCGGCGGCGACGCCGTTCTGCCAGGGCGCTTCGACTTCGGGATGCGGGGTCGGCAAGAGGTTGCGCACGCTTTTACCGACGGCCTGCCGGTTCCGCAGGATGGCCGCAACCAGAATGCTGGTGACGATCAGCCCGGTGGTGGCCACGATGATCATCGCCGGGGGAAAACCGAAGCCGAGGGAGGGCGAGAGACCGGCGAGCAACCACCCGCCGACGCCGACGATCACGACCTGGCGCCCAAGGCGGACCACAGCGGCGGCCGCATCATCATCGACCGAGGCGATCCGCAGAGCCGGCACATCGGGCGAGAAGGCGCGCGCCAGCAGCACGAGGAAGGCCCAGCCATTGGTGATCCCGGCCTGATAGATCCAACCATAGTCGTTGAGCGGCCCGAGCGGGCCACTCAGAACCCGGCCTGCAACCGTGCTGGCAACGCTGAAGGCGCCAATCGGGAGAAGGTCGAGCGCCGTGAGCAGTAGCGTCCGGAGCAGCCCCTCCATGTAGCTGCGCCCTTGCGTGGCCAGAGCGCTGCCGAGCCCAGGGCGCAGGGGCGGAACCGTGTCGCCGTCTTCGGCTGCCTCTGACGGCGGTGCGGCGACGGTTGCGGCCGGTACCGCGGCCACGAGCGCCCGCCATGGTTTGAGCAACCGGATGGCGCCTATGGCGGCCAGGACGCCTGCGGCGACGGTGACGATAAAGGCCGCCACCATCCCCCAGGGCCCCGCCGTCGCCGTTGCCAGCTTCTCGCGGAGCGTATCGCCGCGTTCTTCGATGTTGCCGAGCGCCTCGATCCAGCGGAGCACGCGCTCTTCGATCCGCTCCAGCTTGGCCGACAGCGCACGGGCGAGGTCAGTCAGAGACACCATCTCTGTCGGCGCCTCGGCCAGTGCTTCCTCGGCCTGGCGTTGCATCTCGTCGCGCAGGATCTCGCGAACCTGCACATCCGTCAGCTCCGCCAGCATCGCGTCGATGACCGCAGGCGATGTTGCCTCGCGCAGTGCTGCAGCGGCATCGGGGGCCGTTCCCTCGGTCCCCTCCGCCACCACGGATTGTGTCGGCGTCTGAGCTGTGACGGCACTCGGCAGCAGGCAGAAGGCGCAGACAACGGCGATGAGCGCGGCGATGTGAAAGCGCAGGACCATGGCGAGACGCTGCGGTGCGACCGGCGCGATTGCAAGGGTCTCGATCAGCGCCGCCGCCTCGGGAGTGACCGCGGGCCGGTCCGGACCGCCTGCTCATGCAGCCTGTCGCCGAACGACCGGCTGTTGACGTGGCCCCGCCTCGATGCGCATTGCAGAGGAATAGGTAGGGGGGATTTATGGGCGGGGATGGCGTAACGCGTCTGGTCCAGATTTCGGATCTTCATATCACGGAAGGCGATCGCCTGACCCGCGGCGGAGCCGATCCCCGGGCGCGCACCCAGGCTTTGGTGGCCGCGATCGAGACGCTCGAAGAGCGTGCCGGTCCGATCGATGGCGTCGTGATCACCGGAGATCTGACGGATGATGGCACCGTTGAGCAATGTGTCGCCGCGCGTGCCCTCCTGGAGCCTCTTCTCAACCGCCTCCACCTCGTGCCCGGCAACCACGACACCCGCTCAGCGCTCTCGGAGGTGTTTCCGGAGCACTTCTGCCCCGTGCCGGAGGACAGGGGCGCGGGTGTAGCGCCCCCGCCGCTCCATTGGACCCGAAAGATCGGGGGCCTTACAGTCGTGGGCCTCGATACGACCGTCCCCGATGCAGCCCATGGGGAACTAGACGATCGAGGGTTCCGTATCCTCGAGGACGCGCTCGAGACCGCCCAAGCCCTGGTGATCCTGATGCATCACCATCCCTTCGACGCGGGCAATCGGATGATGGATGCGCGGCGGTTGCGGGACGGAGAGGCGCTGATCGATCTGGTCTCGAGCGCGACGAATGTGCGGCTCCTCGCCTGCGGCCATGTCCACCGCTACGTCGCGACAACGCGCGGCAGGGTCACCTGCGTTGCAGCGCCGGCGGCGTCCTACGCCACGATGCTCGATCACCGCGAAGTTGCGCCGGCTGAGCTGATGCTCGATCCCCCGGCGCTGCTCCTCCATGTCTGGGATCCCGAGAACGACGCGCTGGTCACCAGCCTGGCGATCGCCGGGGATGTGCCAGGGCCGATGCCGTTCTTCCCGAGCACCGGCCGCCCCTGAGCACATCCGCGCTCAGTTCGAGAGACTACCCTGGCCCTCCTTGATCGCCTGGATGCGCGCCGCGCTTTCTTCCAGAGGCGAGAAGTCGGGCGGGTGGGGCAGCCAGCCCTTGCCGGTCTCACCATACTCAAAGCCGAGATCGTAGAGCGCCTGCATGTACACGGGGTCGAAGAGATCCTCGGCCTCGAGATCGAAGTCCTGCGGGATGGCGACGACATTGAGCTCCATGTCATCGCGCTCCGTGATTGCGAAGATCCGGTAGAGATCGCCCGTGCTCGACCCGCCGATCAGCGAGGAGGCCGCGCGCCCCGCGATGCTCAAAAGGCGCGGGCGGACCGGGTCATAGGCCTTGCGTAGCTTGTTGTTGAAGACGACCCAGACGCGGCGTTCGACGTCGACGCCCAGGGCCTGCTCCATGGCGAGTGTGCTGTAGGCCGGCGAGTAGAGGAGCACCTGCTGCGTTGCGCCACCGTCCACATGCATCTCGTCGAACTTGCGGCCATCTGGCGTCTCTACGGGGATGATCACGGGGGGGAAGGCGGCCGGGATCGCCGAGGAGGCCTGGATCACGTCATGGATCAGGCGCCGCCGCTCCGGATGGCCCGAGGCCGCGATCGCCGTGAGGTTCCAGATCACCGGGCGCGAGGCGTCGATATTCGTCGTCCCGATGAAGAGGAAGCGTCCATCTTCATGGGCTGCCTCAAGCTCGTCCACCACCGCGGGCGAGATGTAGTCCTCGATCAGCGCGCGATAGCCCCGCGTGCTCGTCAGCGCCGTCCCCCCCGTCAGCCCGGCAAAGATCGTCGGCGTCACCAGATCGTCCGTCTCATAGGAGGTGTAGATCTCGGTCAATTCGTCATCATACTCGGGGCCGAGAAAGGCGTAGAGGGCGATGATCGCCCCGGTGCTCACGCCGCTGGCCAGCCGAAAGCGCGGACGGTCGCCACGCTTGGTCCAGCCCGACATCAGCCCCGCCCCGAAGGCGCCGTCCGGGCCGCCGCCAGAGAAGGCGATGCTGTCGATCTCGGGCGCAAAAGGAAGCGCCCCGGCCTCCTGCTCGGCAAAACGGCTGCT
>JBCCLX010000422.1:0-3856 GCA_039026635.1 Pseudomonadota bacterium | reverse complement strand
GGGTGGCGCCATCTTGCAAGCCAACGCAACGGTTTATGGGAGACGGACGATGCTCACGATCTTGGCAAATAGTTTCATCACCGCCGCTCGTGCTGAGGAGCGGGAGATGCCGCCGTACACGCCGACACGCCGGCAGCGCGGGCGGTTTGGGCGCGGCTGGTTCGCCCGGCTCCTCGGGCTCTAACCGGGCAGGGCGCGTGCGAGATAGGCCTCCAGGCGCTCCTGCAGCGGCCCACCCTGCGGCACGGGCGTCTCGCGATTGAAGCGCTGGCCGATCTCGCTCAGAAGCCCCAGCGCATGGACCGAGCGGTAGAGCGCGACCCGGCGACGGGCGGCGGCATCGGCGCCGAGATGCCAGAGCCAGGCGTCGAGATAGTCCTCTGGCAGGTCGTAGGCTGTGAGGATCGCGCCGATGAGGCCGGGTAGGTAGAAGACGTCGCCGTAACAAAGCTCGTCGACATCCACGATCCCGCTCAGTTGGCCGTTCACTGTGATCACGTTCTTGGTCGTGATGTCGTGCAGGAACGGGCGCGGGGGCAGGAGGAGGGTATCGCGGGCCAGCGACACGGCCCGTGCCACGCGCTCCACCAGCGCTTCGTCCACGGCGCGACCGGCGTGGATCCGCTGGCGCGAGCGGGTGAGCTCGGCCTCGACCACCTCCGGCCAATGGGCCTGGCGAAACGGACCCTGCTCGCTGAGGGCGAAGCCGTAGCCAGCGCCGTCGGGCAGGAAATCGAGGCGGTTTTGATGCTCGACGAGGACAGCGGCGAGATCGTCCAGACGCTCTCGGGGCAGGGCCGCGATCTCATCCCCGAGGTCTGAGCCGGGCAGACGTTCGAGGGCGATCCAGGCGAAGGGTTTGTGCGGGCGTATGTCTGCGGCCAGGACGCGCGGGAGCGGTAGGCCAAGCGGCCGCAAACGCGCCGACCAGCCCAGTGCGGCCGCCGCGAGCGCGCGGTCCGAGGCGCGCGTGAGCCGCAGCACCTCCGGGCTGTGCCCCGGCGCTGTCGCCTCCCAAACGAAATGCTGGCTGCCATGGGTAAAGCGGCGGACCGAGGCCTTGGGGCCGAGACGGGCGCAGGCGAGCGTGATCGCCTCTTTCTCGCCCAGGTCCGCGGCCGGCTTCATGGTGTCGAGAGGCGGCGGTAGAGCGCCGCATAGCGCGCGGCCGAGGGACCCCAATCGACGGATTGGCGCATCGCGTTCGTGGCCATGCGCTCCCAGGCCGCCCGGTCTGCCCAGGTCGCCAGCAGCCGTTCGAGCGCTTGGTGCAGGGCGCGGACGCTGCCGGGGGCATGCACGAACCCGCTGGCCACGCCGGCACTCTCTGCCGCAGGGCTCGCATCGATCACCGTGTCGCCGAGCCCGCCTGTGCGCGCCACCACCGGCAGCGCCCCATAGCGCAGCGCATAGAGCTGGGTCAGCCCGCAGGGCTCGAAGCGGGAGGGCACGGCGATGGCGTCGCTGCCGGCATAGATCAGATGGCTCAGCGCCTCGTCATAGCCGATCTCGATCCCGACACTGCCCGCATGGCGGATCGCGGCGTCGCGCAGCTGACGCTCAAGCCCCGCATCCCCCGAGCCGAGGAGCACCAGCTTGCCGCCGCCGTCGATGAAACCCGGCAGCGCCGCGAGCAGCAGATCGATCCCCTTCTGCCAGGCCAGCCGCGTGACGACCCCGAGCACCGGGCCGGGCCCCTCGGGCAGGCCAAAGCGGGCGAGGAGCGCGGCGCGGCTCGCCGCCTTGCCCTTCGGCGTCTTGTAGGGCGCGGGCAGGGCCGGATCGCTGGCGGGGTTCCAGACGGTGGTGTCGGCCCCGTTGAGGATGCCGGAGAGGACATTGTCGCGCGCCGCCAGCACGCCTTCGAGCCCCATACCGAACTCGGGCGTCAGGATCTCACGGGCATAGCCTGGCGAGACGGTGGTGATCGCCTCCGCGGCCATCAGCCCAGCCTTGAGAAACCCAACCTCGCCCCAAAACTCGTAGCCATCGGGCGTAAAACCCTCGCGGGGCAGGCACAGCGGGTCGATGACCGAGGGTGGGAAGAGACCTTGGAAGCTGATGTTGTGGATCGTCATCACACTCGGCCGCGGGCGCCCGATGAAGGCCAGATACGCAGGCGCCAGCCCGGCCTGCCAGTCATGCGCATGGAGGACATCCGGCTGCCAGGGCCCGTCCGAGAGCGCCAGCCCCTCTGCAGCGATGGCAGCGGCCAGGCGCGCAAAGGCGCCAAAGCGCAGCGCATTGTCGGACCAGTCGCGCCCGTCATTGGCATAGATCCCGCCTGCGCGATCGTAGAGCGCCGGCGCATCAAAGACGAGCAAGGGCAAGCCGCCGGGCGCGGCCTCGAGGAGCCGCGCGGTCCGGCCCGTCATCGCCGCCGGGAGGCCGCCGGGCATGTCGACAGGACGGGCGTCGCCGAGCGCTTCGAGCACTGCTGGGTAACCGGGCAGAAGGATGCGCGCGTCCACCCCTTCGCTCGCCAGCACCGCAGGCAGGGCGCCGATCACATCGGCAAGCCCCCCGGTCTTGACCAGCGGCGCGCATTCCGAGGCCGCGAGCAGGACGCGCGTCATGTCTTGAGCGCCTCGATCATCGCTCGCGTGATCAGGACCACACCACCATCGGTCCGGCGGAAACGGCGCGCGTCCTCCTCCGGATCTTCGCCGACGACAAGGCCGGGGGGCACCTCCACGCCACGATCGAGCACGACGTTTTTGAGCCGCGCATGACGCCCAATGTCGGAGTAGGGGAGCGCGACGACGCGATCGAGATCGGAGTAGCTGTTGGCCCGGACGCCGGTGAACAGCAGGCTTTGGAAAACACTCGCGCCCGAGACGATACAGCCGCCTGAGACAAGGCTCGAGACGGCCTGTCCGCGACGCCCCGCCTCGTCGTGGATGAACTTCGCGGGCGGCGTCTGCTCGGCATAGGTCCATATCGGCCAGGCGGTGTCGTAGAGATCGAGATCCGGATCGAAGTCCGTGAGGTCCAGATTGGCCTTCCAGAAGGCGTCCACCGTGCCGACATCGCGCCAGTAGGGCCGGCCGTTGTCACCCACCACCGCGCTGTCGGAGAAGCGATGGGCGTAGGCGACGCCCTTGGCGACCTCCGAGGGGATGATGTTCTTGCCGAAATCATGCTCCGACGCCGGATCCTCGGCGTCCTTCTTCAAGAGCTCGAGCAGATAGGGCGTGTCGAAGACATAGATGCCCATGGAGGCGAGCGACTTATCCGGTTCGCCCGGGATCGTCGGCGGCTCTGCCGGTTTCTCCACGAAATCCGTTATCTTGCTGCTGGCATCGACGGCCATCACACCGAAGGCTGTCGCCTCCTCGCGCGCCGCCTCGATACAGCCCACCGTCACGCCCGCGCCGCTTTCGACGTGCTGGCGCAGCATCACTTCATAGTCCTGCTTGTAGATGTGATCGCCGGCCAAGATCACGATGTGGCGGGGTTCATAACCCTCGATGATGTCGATGTTTTGGGCCACGGCATCGGCGGTCCCGAGATACCAGCTGCCCTCGTCCACGCGCTGACTGGCCGGCAGGATGTCCAGCATCTCGCGCCGCTCCGCGCGAAAGAAGGACCAGCCCCGCTGCAGGTGACGGATCAGGGAATGGGCTTTGTACTGCGTGGCCACGCCGATCCGACGGATCCCTGAGTTGACGGCGTTGGAGAGCGCGAAATCGATGATCCGTGCTTTGCCGCCGAAATAGACGGCGGGCTTTGCGCGCCGGTCCGTGAGCTCGCGCAGCCGTGAGCCCCGCCCGCCCGCCAGGATGAAGGCCATCGCATCGCGGCTCAGGTTCGTCGGCATCTCGGGTCGCATGGGCCACCCCTCCCTATGGCGCCC
>JBCCLX010000421.1:0-3860 GCA_039026635.1 Pseudomonadota bacterium | reverse complement strand
GGTCGGGCAGGATCGGCTGCCAGACCTCGGGCGCTGCGCTCTTCACCAGGCGCAGGGCGACGTTCTGGGTGTTGATGAGCGCCATCGCAAAGCCGAAATCCACCGCGGCGATGGCCTCGGCCGTGCGGACCTTGGCGGCAAAGCCGAGGCCGAGGCCGCCGGCGTGCCGTGGCACCTCCACGGCCAGGAGCCCTAGGGCGCCGGCCCGCTCGAAGAGCCCCATGGCCGGTGCCGCGCCCAGCGACCAGGCCGCAGCCGCAGGGGCGACAAGCTCCTTTGCGAAACCCAGAGCCTCTGTTTCGAGATCGGCATCTGTCATGGCGTGCCCGCCGTCCGTCGCGTGATCCGGTTCAGAGTATCGCGGGCGAGGCCGACGATGCCCCGGGGCATAAAGATCGTCGCGAGCACGAGGAGGAGCCCGTAGATGATCAGCCGGAAGCTATCGGCAAAGCGCAGATACTCCGGCAGGAAGACCACGATGAAGGCACCGACGACGGGACCCGCCAGCGTGCCCGAGCCGCCGATGATGACCGCGAGGATCGCGTCGAGCGACTGGGCGACGCCGAAGACCTCCGGGTTGATGAAGCTCTGATAATGGGCATAGAGCGCCCCGCCGAGGCCTGCGAACATGGCGCTGACGACGAAGGCGAAGAGCTTGTACTTCCAGGCCGCCACGCCCAGCGCGCCCACCAGATCCTCGTTCTGCCGGATCGCGATCAGGATCTGACCCACGCGAGAGCGGACGATGAGCCAGGCGACCGCTGTGCTGACGACCGCGACGCCGAGGACGAAGTAGTAGTAAACCTCGCGGTCGCGGAAGTTCAGCAGGTCGAACCACTGCATGGGCTTGGGGATACCCGTGATGCCCGCCTCGCCCTCGGTCAGCTCGGTGAAATTCATCAGCACGATGAAGATGACGAGGTTGTAGGCCAGCGTGACGATGGCGAAATAATGCCCCTTTACGCGCAGGCTGGGGTAGCCGGCGGCGAGTGCGAAGATCGCGGTGATGACGGGCGCAAGCAGGATCGTGAGCAGCGGCGGCAGGCCGAAATGCATCGCCGTCAGCGTCGTGGCATAGGCCCCGATCCCCATGAAGCCCGCACCCACAATCGAGACATAGCCGGTGTAGCCCTGGATCAGGTTCTGCCCCTGCGCCACAATCACCCAGATCAGCGCCAGGATGCTGAGGTGCAGGTAGTACTTCACCGTGATCAGCTGCGGCAGCACGAGCAGCAGCAGCAGGACAGCGGCGTAGAGGACAGGCGCGAACCGGGTCATGACGCTTTGCCCAAGAGGCCCTGGGGCCGGAAGAGGAGGACGAAGATCATGACGAGAAAGGCGATCACGTCCTTATAGGCCGAGGAGATGAAACCCGCCGCGAGCGACTCCGTAATGCCGAGCACGATGCCGCCGACGATGGCGCCGGGGATTGAGCCGAGCCCACCGAGGATCAGCACCGCGAAGCCCTTGATCACCAGCCCCTCGCCGATCCCGGGCGCGATGGCGAAGAGCGAGCCGACCATCACGCCGGCGCAGACGCCGAGGGCCGTCGACATGGCAAAGACCACGAGCGGGATGGTGCGCACGTTCACGCCCATCAAGATTGCGGCGTCCCGGTTCTCGGCCACAGCCCGGATCGCCTGGCCGGTCTTGGTGCGCTCAACGAAAAGCGTCATGGCGATGATCAGGAGGGTGGCTGCCAGGATCACATAGAGCCGCAGCTCCGGCAGGGTGACGCCGCCGATGTTGTAGACGCGGTCGAGGCTGGTGGGGATCACCACCTGCTCATGGCCGAAGAACTCGAGATTCAGCCCCTCCACCATCATCGTCAGGCCCAAGGCGACGATGAAGGCGTTGATATGGCTCGCGCCGCGCACGGGCCTGTAGGCGAGAAGCTCGATAGCCATGCCGATCACCACGCCCGTGGCCAGCGCGATCAGGATGGCGAGGACCAGCGGGATCCCCTGTTCGGCGGCCAGGAAGAAGGTGAGATAGCCGCCGAACATCGAGACCGAGCCATGGGCGAAGTGCGCGATGCCGAGGATGCCGAAGACGGTGGTCAGCCCGAGCGCGATCAGCACATAGACGCCGCCGATGGCCAGGCCGTTCACGATCTGCTGGAGGATCTCGATCATGGGGGTTCCGTGCTGAGCGGGGGGCAGCGCGAGGACCCGCGCCGCCCGGCCGCGATCAGTCGAGGGTGCTCAGGAACTTCGAATAGGCGACCGCGTCCGACGGCAGGTCCTGCACGAAGGTCCAGTTCCCGTTCTGCCACTGGAAAGCGCCGTTCGAGGTGTAGGCCTGGCCGTTCACGTCGAACATTTTGCCCTCGACGGGCAGGTACTGCATGACGACCTCATCCGGCACCGCCAGCTCGCGGAGCGCGGCGGCCACGGCCTCAGTGTCCTCGACCGTCCCGGCAGCCTCAAGCGCGTCCTTCAGCGCATAGGTCTGATCATAGGCATAGGGCGAGCTCGGCGAGGGGGAGATGCCGAAGGCCTCGGTGTAGTTCTTGTGATAAGCGATGCCGTTCTCGGTGGCGGAGAGGAGCGTCAGCTCCGTCGGGCGCAGATCCCAGACACCTTCCATCTGCTCGCTGGTCGCCACGCGCAGGAACTGCTCCTCGGAGCCGGACGTGAAACCATAGCGCGGCAGATCGAGCCCGAGTTCGACGGACTGGCGATAGATGAAGGCGGCCGGTTCCACGTAGCCGACCACGAGGAGCGCATCCGCATCCAGGCCGCGGATCTTGGTCAGCTGCGGGGTCATGTCACGATCTTTGAGGGCGAAAGCCTCGCGCGTGACGATCTCGCCGCCGGCCGCGTTCAGCTCCTTCTCGAAGGCGTCCACATAGCTCGCGTAGAAGCCCACATCGAGGGCGCCGAGGACGGCGACGCGCTTGTGCCCCTGCTGGGCGACGAAGGTGCCGGCGGCGGCGCCCGTGTAGTCCGCAGGTGGGCGTGTGCGGGTGAGGTTCGCGATCTCGCGGGTCGTGATCGAGCGCTCGGCCGCATTGCCGACCAGCATGACCGCGTCCTCATACTCGATGAAGGAGGCGACGGCGCCCGTCGCGCCCGAGCAGCAGAAGCCGAGGATGTACTTCACCCCGTCCCGGTCGATCAGCTTGCGCACCGCATTGGTGGCCTCGGTCGGGTTGCCCTTGTCGTCATAGGCGATGACCTCGAGCATGTAGGTGCTGTCGCCCACCTGGATGCCGCCGGCCGCATTGATCTCCTCGGCGGCGAGCTTCACGGCATTGGCCTGGGGCAGACCATAGACGGCGGCACCGCCGGTCAGCGCGTCGTTCACGCCGATGGTCAGCGTCTCCTGCGACAGCGCCGGCTGGGTGGCGAAGAGCGCCGCGATCGCTGCGCCCGTCAGGCTCGTTCTGATGTGCTTCATGATGTGTCCTCCCTTTGATCCGCAGCCCCTGTGTCGGGGTGTCGTTCGTCCGTTCTTCTCAGTGGCCGAGGTACGCCTTGGCCACATCGGGATGCGATTGCAGTTCTGCGCCCGTGCCCGTCAGCACGATCTCGCCGGCCTCGAGTAGGTAGGCGCGGTCCGCGAGCCGGAGCGCCATCAGCGAGTTCTGCTCGACCAGCAGGATCGTCATGCCCATGGCCTTGATGCGTGCCAGCGTGGCGGCGACCTCGGCCACGATCTTGGGCGCGAGGCCGAGCGAGGGTTCGTCGAAGATGCAGAGCTTGGGCCGCGCCATCAGCGCCCGGGCGATGGCCAGCATCTCCTGCTCCCCGCCCGAGAGGGTGCCGGCGGATTGGCGCCCGCGCTCACGCAAGATCGGGAACATGTCCATCATGCGTTCGAGGTCTTCGCCCTGCTCGCCGTCCTCGCGGGCATAG
>JBCCLX010000420.1:0-3864 GCA_039026635.1 Pseudomonadota bacterium | reverse complement strand
GGTGCGCAGCATCTTCAGCTCGCCCTCACGATCGAGCCCGTAGCCCGATTTGATCTCGAGCGTGCTCACCCCTTCGGCGATCATCGCATCGACCCGGGTGAGCGCCTCGCGCAACAAGGTCTCTGGCGTCGCAGCACGCGTCGCGCGCACGGTCGACAGTATGCCGCCCCCCGCCCTGGCGACCTCTTGGTAGCTTGCGCCGTTCTGGCGCAGCTCGAACTCTGCCGCGCGATGCCCGCCAAAGACAACGTGGCTGTGACAGTCGATCAGCGCCGGCGTGACCAGCCGGCCGGCGAGGTCATGCTCCGGCCCGCGACGGTAGATCTCCGGCACGGCATCCGTCTGCCCGACCCAGGCAATCCGCCCGCCCTCCAAGGCCACGGCGCCATCGTCGATGAGGCCGAAGCCGGGCTCGGCGCTGAGGGTCGCCAGAGTGGCATGGGTGAGGAGCATGACATCAACTCGCTTGCTAACAGCGCGCATGATGTTGATATGTACACACATAATATGTGTCAAGCGAGGATCCGATGACTTCCGTTTGGGCGAAAGAGGCACTGCTGCCGCAAGGATGGGCGCGTGATGTGCTGATCGAGACCGCGCCGGACGGGCGTATCGCGCGGGTCGACACCGACACGCCGCAGCAAGGACAAACCGTGGGGCTGCTGCTTCCCGCGCCGGTCAATGTCCATTCTCACGCCTTCCAGCGCGCGATGGCGGGGCTGACCGAAGCGCGCGGAGAAGCGCCTGGGTCTGAAGCGCGGGACAGTTTCTGGACCTGGCGCCGGCTCATGTATCGCTTTCTCGACCGGCTCACGCCCAAGCATGTGGAGCGCATCGCCGCCCTCGTGCAGATGGAGATGTTGGAGGCCGGCTGCGCCACGAAGGCGGAGTTCCACTACCTCCATCACCAGCCTGACGGGCAGCCCTATGACAGCCTCGCCGAGATGTCGGAGAGGATCGCCGCGGCGGCGGCTGAGACGGGCATTGGCCTCTGCCTTCTGCCGGTGCACTACCAATACGGCGGCTGCGACGGGCGCGCGCTCTCCCAGGGTCAGATCCGCTTCGGCAATGATCTCGAGCGATTTCAGCGCCTGCATGACCAAGCCGGGCGGGCCATCGGCGCGCTGCCGGGCGATGCGAGCCTTGGTGCAGCACCCCACTCGCTGCGCGCGGTGGGGCAGGACGATCTACGTGGCTGCGCCGAGCGCTTCCCGACCGGGCCGATCCACATGCACCTCGCCGAGCAGATCCGGGAAGTTGAAGAAGTGGAGTCCCACTGGGGCGCGAGGCCGGCGGAATGGGTGCTCGACAACATGGCGCTCGATGACCGCTGGTGCCTGATCCATTGCACTCAGATGACCCCTGACGAGACCATAGGCCTCGCGCGCTCAGGCGTGACTGCCGGGCTCTGTCCGATCACGGAAAGCAACCTTGGCGATGGGATCTTCGATGGCCTGCGCTGGGTGGATCACGGCGGCGCGCTCGCCATCGGGTCGGATAGCAATGGTCGGATCTCGCTGACCGAAGAGCTGCGGACGCTCGAATACTCTCAACGCCTGCGCGACAATGCCCGCGCTGTCTTCGCCACGGCGGAGCGCTCGACGGGCCGACGCCTCTTCGAGGCCGTGGTCGAGGGGGGTGCCCGCGCGATCCAGCGCCGCACCGGGGCCCTGGCCGAAGGCTATTGGGCCGATCTCATGGCGCTCGACGACCGCTCGCTTCACCTTGAGGGGCGCAGTGGCGATACCGCCCTCGACAGCTGGATCTTCGCCGGCGACGACCGCATGGTCACCGATGTCTGGGCCGCTGGGCGCCATATGGTGCGCGAGGGCCGGCACATTCGCCGCGCCGAGATTATGCGGGCCTACCGCGAGACGATGGGCGAACTCAGGGACGCGCTTTGAACAGATCCGCGTTCCGCACCTGGCAAAGCGTGCAGGACGAGGTCCTGCGGCGCATCCACGACCGAGAGTGGAAGCCCGGCGATATGATCCCCCATGAGGCCGCGCTTGCGACCGAGTTTGGCTGTGCCCGGGCGACCGTTAACCGCGCGCTCCGCGAGATCGCCGAGACTGGCCTCCTGGACCGGCGCCGAAAGGCCGGCACCCGTGTCGCTGAGCAGCCCGTCGCCAAAGCGGTCTTCGATATCGCGGTCATTCGCCAGGACGTCGAAAACCGGGGTGAGCGCTATCAGCACCGATTGATCGAGCGCCGGCTTGCAGCCCCGCCCCGGGCCACCGCCGCTGCGATGGCGACCGCCCCAGATGTGCCGCTTCTCTACCTTAAGGCGCTGCATATGGCCAATGCAAAGCCCTATGCGCTGGAGGATCGCTGGATCAATCTCGCGGCTGCCCCGAACGCGGCGGACGAGCCCTTCATCGAGACGAGCGGGAACGAATGGCTGCTCAAGCACACCCCCTATACCCACGGCGAGATCGTCTTCTCCGCGACCAATGCGAACGATGAAGAGGCCGACGCTCTCGCTTGCGCAGCCGGGACCGCCCTCTTCGTGCTCGATCGCCTGACTTGGAACGGCGAGACCTCCGTCACCAAAGTCCGCCTCACCTTCGGCGAGGGCCACCAGATGCGCGCGGCCCTTTGACACCTCTTCAGCGGGCGCAGTGACGGCAGCGACGCGCCCGTTCGATAGCGAAGTGACGATGCGACGAGGCGTGTAAGGCAGCGTGCCGAAGAGACCCAGATCTGCTTTGGCCCGACGCGCCGGGCAGAGGGGTGAGACGCGCGGTGCCTTCGCCACATGGACGTCATGGCCCAGCCGCGATCCCAAGGGATCGAATAGACGCCTCAGGCCGCGCCGGAAGCCCACGCCGGCGAGGCGCAGCACCCTGTGCGCCGGTCCGATGGAGAGGACCTATGTCGGCCGGATGCGGGGCTTCCCCGTGGCGCGCAGTTCTGTCCACGACCTCTTCCGCATCCGGCCGGTGGCTTCTTCAGGCGAACCACCAACGGTCGAGGAGCCTGCCGCCGTCGAGCTCCCAGTTGCCGGCAACGGCCTCTGGATGACTGATCTTGTCGGAGACCGCGAAGACATTGTTGGCGAAGATCGGGATCACCGTGCCGCCCTCGTCTCGCAGGATCATCTGGATCTCGCGGTACATCTCGGCCCGCTTTGCCTCGTCGATCTCGGAGCGGGCCCCCGTGATCAGGCCTGTCAGGCGCTCGTTGTCGAGGAAGCTGTCGTTCCAGGGCGCGCCCGACATATAGGCGGTCGACAGGATCAGATCCGCAGTCGGGCGCGCGCCCCAGAAGGAGGCGACGAAGGGCTTTTTCATCCAGACGTTCGAGAAGTAGCCGTCGCCCGGCTCGCGCAGCACCTCAAGGTCAATGCCGATCGGGTCGAGCTTCTCCTTATAGAGGACGGCACCATCGACGGCGCCAGGATAGAGCGAGTCGCTGACGCTGAGCGACAGGGAGATGGCGTCGTGGCCCGCCCTCTTCAGATGGAACGTCGCTTTGTCCGGATCATAGGTTCGCTGCTCGATATCGGCGGCGAAGAACTGCTGGCTCGGGGCCACCGGATGGTCGTTGCCGAGTGTGCCGTAGCCGCGCAGCACCGTCTTCAGCATCGCCTCACGGTCGATCCCATGCTTCAGCGCGAGCCGCAGATCGTTGTTTGCGAAGGGCTCTGCCTGCGTGTTCATCGGAAAGGTAAAGTGCCGCGCGCCGACCGTATCGATCACCTTGATCGTCGGGCTGGCCTTCAGGAGGTTGAGGCTCTTGAAGTCGACCTGATCGATAACGTCGAGCTCACCGGTGAGGAGGGCCGTCTGCTGCGTGCCCGCATCCGGCACCACGAGGATGCGCGCGCTCTCGACATGCGCATGACCCTCCCGCCAGTAGCCC
>JBCCLX010000419.1:0-3878 GCA_039026635.1 Pseudomonadota bacterium | reverse complement strand
GCGGTCAGCTGGCGCGAGAGGTTTTGGGCGCGCGCGTAGAAGACGCCATCGTAGCGGCTGCGCATGTACTCGCCGACGACAGTGCCGAGCTTTGCGGTCGGCGAGAGGTCGTGCGCATGCGTCTTGACCGCCCGCATCATCGCGCTGATCAGGCGGGGATTGTAGTAGCCCTTAGTCTGGAACGCGGCGTGGCCGCGGTAGAAGCTCTCGATCCCGCCCTCGATGGCGATGCAGTTCCAGAGCGGCACGACGGCCTTGTGCATCGGCACCGAGACCTCCGTCACCTCGGCACCCATCGAGGCCAATTTCGCGGCCGCTCCCCGCGCGGCGGCATTGACCGCGTCGGTGGACTGAGGCGTCTCGAACCCTTCGGTGATCACTGCGATCTTCAAACCGCTCACATCGCCGGTGAGTGCGGCGGTGTAATCGACCGGCTCGATTACCTGGGGCTGGCGCGGATCGATGGCCGTGTCGTCGACACCCGCGATCACACCGAGGAGCAGCGCACAATCCGCCACGGTCTTTGCCATCGGGCCGATGTGGTCGATCGTCTGATCGAAGCCGACGATACCGGTGTAAGGCACCAGGCCATGGGTGGGCTTATGGCCGACGACGCCGGAGAAGGAGGCCGGGATGCGGATCGAGCCGCCCTGGTCGCCGCCAAGCGCGATGTCAACCTGGCCCGTCGCGGGCGCCGTGGCCGAGCCGTTGGAGGAGCCGCCCGGGACATGGGCGGGATCAACCGGGTTGCGCCCCGGCCCATAGCAGCTCGTGTGCCCCCCGCCCGAGAACGCGAAGTCATCGGTGTTGAGCACGGCGGTGATGTGCCCGCCCGCCTCGAGGATGCGCTTGACCACCGTGGCATCGATATCGGGCGTGTAGTCATAAAGAAGCCGCGAGGCGCAGGTCATGGGCAGGCCCGCGACCGCGATCGTATCCTTCACCCCGATGGACTTGCCACTAAGCGGTCCCGTCACCGGCGGCGCGGCTGTGACCGAGCAGGTCCGCACGACCCCGTTGAGCGGATCCTCCTCAGGGCTCGGCCGGGGGCCGGGGATGCGCACCGCCGGCGTGACCGTGCGGAGCGGATCGGGCATCTGGTCGAGCGCGTCATAGCCCTCGATGACAGCGGCAATGATGGGCTCCAGCGTGGCGATCTCCGAGGCCGTCAGGTCCAGCCCCGTCGCCTCGCCGATCGCGGCGATCTCTGCCGCATCCGGCCGGCGCAGCGTCATGACCGTCGGTCCCGCTGTTGCTTACGAAAAGGCATGGCGCGTCCTCCTATTTTTGTCTCTTGGGTGGGTGAGAGCCGGTGAGGGCGACGCGCGCCGCGGCCCAAGCGGTTTCGAGCCCGCGGGTCAGCGCCACGCCTCCGGTGGCCACCAAGCGCACCACCACCAGATCGCGATCCGCAAAGGCGGAGGCCCCGGCCCAGACCCCCTCGGTCTCCTTGAGCGCCGCGCCGATGGTGCTGGCCGTCCCAGCCGCATCTCGGCTCCCCGCGACGATCAACATCGCATTGGCCGCCCAGGGCGCGGTGCGTGCGCGCCAATCGGCGCCATCCACATCGATGCGGTCGATCAGCAGGGCCTCGCCCCCGGCGCCTTCAATGCGCGTCTCGGCGAGGAGATGCTCAAAGGCCTCGCCCGCCCCCGCAGGATCATGGCTGATCTGCGCATCGGCGATGATCGCCCGGGCGCCGACCTCAAGACGAAGCGTCAGCCGCGTGTCGAGGCGGGCCCCCGCGAACAGGATCGCCGGATCGGGCAGGTATTCGACCAGGCTGTCCTCGGCCGCCTCGATGGTCACACCCGTGCGCGTCTCGCCCCCGCGGGCGTGGTGGACGACGGTCGAGGCCTGGGTCGTCACATGCGCCGCCGCGCCTGCCCCCACCCGGATCGAGAGATCCAGATCGTCGTCGCCATAGAGCCCACCGGAGGAGGACTGCAGGTAGAGCGTCGCCATCCCCGCCGGATCGCCCGCCAGCCGAAAGGGTCGCGTGATGTGGAAGGGATGCGGCGTGCGCTGACCCGCAAGCCAGGTCCCGCCCGGCCCCGCCGCAAAGGCAAGGCGAGCCGCCGTTTGGCGGCCAGGCACCAACGGCCTGCCGCTCGGATGGGCGCGAAGCGGGATCACCCTGCGCCCTCCAGATCCTGAAACAGCACCTGCTCGCGCATCAGCCCCACGATCTGGCCGATACCGTCGCCGGCATCATCGCCCCGGCAGAGGCAGCCCACGACCGGACGCGCCCCGCGCACCGTGCGCGCCTCGGCCAGGATCGCGCCTGCGTCGACGCCCACATGCGGCGCAAGATCCAGCTTGTTGATCACCAGCAGGTCGCATTGCATGAGGCCCGGGCCGCGTTTGCGCGGGATATCGTCGCCCTGGGCCACGTCGATCACGAACATCCACCAGTCCACGAGATCGAGGGAGAAGGTCGAGGCGAGGTTGTCTCCGCCGCTCTCGATCAGGATGAGATCGAGGCCCGGATGCGCGGCCTCCAGATCGTCCGCGGCGGCGATGTTGAGCGTCGGGTCCTCGCGGATCACCGTATGCGGGCAGGCCCCGGCCTCGACGGCCGCCACGCGGGACGGATCGATCAGCCCACCCGCACGCAAACGCCGCGCATCCTCCTGGGTGACGAGATCGTTGGTGACGACCGCCACCTCCAGGCCGGACGCCTTCAGACGCGGGATCAGCGCCTCGATCAGCGCGGTCTTACCGGAGCCTACGGGGCCGCCGATGCCGACGCGCGCCGCGGTCTTGCGGGCCTCGATCGGGCGCTGATCGGTCATCGCAGCATGTACCGCTGGGCGAGCGGCAGCTCCTCCGCCGGCTCGCAAGTGGCGAGTTCGCCCTCGACGAAGACCTCGAAGGTGGCGGGATCCACGGTGATCTCGGGGCAGGCGTCGTTGAGGTGCATGTCCGATTTGCGGAGCTCGCGCGTCCCTTCCGCCGGCAGCATTGGTGTCTTGACGTCCAGCGTCGCCGGCAGCTCCGCCTCGATCGCGCGCGGATTGACGAAACAGGCCGAGAGGGCGGGTGCCGCGCGGCCGAAGGCGCCCCATTGCGGGCGCAGCTGCAGCGGCTCGCAGGTCATCAGGCTCGCCGCACTGTCGCCCATCGCGCCCCAGGCAATGAAGCCGCCCTTGACCACCAGCTCCGGCTTGATCCCGAAGAAGCCCGGCCGCCAGAGGACGATATCGGCCATCTTGCCATCCTCGAGGCTGCCGATATGCGGCTCGATCCCGAAGCAGCGGGCGGCGTTGATCGTGTATTTCGCGATGTAGCGCTTGATCCGCGCATTATCCCCGCGCGCCGTCGGCTCCTCGGGCAGCCGGCCACGCTGGGCCTTCATTTTCGAGGCGAGCTGCCAGGTCCGGCAGATCACCTCGTTGATCCGCCCCATGCCCTGACTATCCGAGCCCAGCATCGAGATGGCGCCCATGTCGTGCAGGATATCCTCCGCCGCGATGGTCTGCGCGCGGATCCGGCTCTCGGCGAAGGCGACGTCCTCGGGGATCGACGGGTTCAGGTGATGGCACACCATCGTCATGTCGAGGTGCTCGTCGAAGGTGTTCACCGTGTAGGGGTTGGTGGGGTTCGTCGAGGACGGCAGGCAGTTCATCACGCCGGCGACGCGGATGATATCGGGCGCATGACCGCCGCCCGCGCCTTCGGTGTGGTACATGTGGATCGCCCGGCCCCCGATGGCGGCGAGCGTCTCCTCCAGAAACCCGCTCTCGTTCAGCGTGTCGGTGTGGATCTGAACCTGGAAGTCCAGCTCGTCGGCGACACTCAGGCAGCAGTCGATGGCCGCGGGCATCGAGCCCCAGTCTTCATGGATCTTAAGGCCGATGCAGCCGGCGCGGATCTGC
>JBCCLX010000418.1:0-3894 GCA_039026635.1 Pseudomonadota bacterium | reverse complement strand
GAGCAGGCCAGGAGCCCGCTGTCGCCTTCCACCATCACCGTCCGGGCCTCGTCGATCGTCTCGCCCAGCAGGCAGACCCGGCGCGCCGCGCCAGCCGCCAGCGGCGTGGCGCCCTCCACCTGAGAACGCACCCATTCGGCACCCGCGCGGGTCTTGCCCGCGCCGCGCCCGCCCATGATCACCCAGGTCCGCCAGCGGCCCTGCGGCGCGCTCTGGTGCTTCGGATGGGCCCAGAGCTCCCAGAGCCAGGGCATCGCGGCCAGCGCGTTCGGGCTCAACCCATCGAGGAACGCGCGCCGCTCGGCCTCAGGCAGCGAGGCGATCAAGGCGGCGGGCGATTTCATCGCGGGCCTCCTGTAGATCAACCACTGCCGCTTCCGCTTGAGAACCGGCCTGGGGCGCTGCATCCATCAGCTTCCTTTCCAGATCGATGACGGTCATCAGCGCCTTGTCCATCGCTTTGGCCGCCTCCGCGAGATCCTTGCAGGCCTTGCCCGCCTCGGTCCCGTTCGCGTCAACCGCTGCCAGCTCCAGCAGGGCCATCGCGTCTTCCAGCCGCTTTGCATTCCGATCGAAGATCCTGCCGGCCCGATCCATGTGCTTGCGGCTCCGCTTCATCTCTCCCGCACTCATCTGAGCGCAGGTCTTCGCCTTCGTCCTGTTGATCGTCATAGCGCACCTTCCGTTGTTGTTGTTGTCGTGAAGGTCGTCTGTGACCGCCCGGTTTGCCGGATCTTGTCACCCGCCCGGAGCGCGAGGCCGCCCCCGCAACGACGACGGGCGGACCCGTGAAGGTCCGCCCGGTCGCTACAGAGCGTGTCCGCCCCGCCCAGATCTCCTAGCGTGCCTAGAGAGGTGCCAGGGAGCGGGCGGTGGGTCAACGATTTGCAGAGGTGTTGCGCAACACCCAGCGTGCGCTCGGCGTTGCGTGCGGACTTCGGCCCGATGCGCCTCGGCCGATCCTAGCCCGGCGAGCCCTCGGCCTGTTGCGCGCGACGCTCACGCTCGATCTGCCGCCACTTGGCGACATTGGCGTTGTGCTCGGCGAGCGTCGAGGCAAAGGCATGCCCGCCCGTGCCATCCGCCACAAAATACAAGAACGGCGTCGTCTCCGGTTGCAGCACGGCCTTGATCGCAGCCCGCCCCGGATTGGCGATAGGCGTTGGCGGCAAGGCTGGGATACGGTAAGTATTCCAGGGTGTTGGCTGGCGTAGCTCACTCCGCCTCAAGCCGCGCCCGAGGGATCGCTCCCCGAGCGTGATGCCGTAGATGACCGTCGGATCCGACTGGAGCGGCATACTCCGGCCGAGGCGGTTCAGGAACACCGAGGCGACCTTTCCCCGCTCCCCGTCCTGGCCCGTTTCCTTCTCCACAATCGAGGCCAGGATCAGCGCTTCTTCTGGACCACTAAGCGGCAATGCCGAAGCGCGTCGTGCCCAAAGCTCAGCCAGAATCGCTGACTGCGCCGCCTGCATCCGGGCGATCACCTGCTCCCGCGTGTCGCCAAGCGCCACGAAGTAGGTGTCCGGCGCGAGCGATCCTTCGGCCGGGCGTTCGGCGATCTCGCCTGTGAGAACCTCTGTCGACTCAAGGATCGCGACGACTTCGGCGCTCGACAGCCCCTCCGCTACCGTCACGCGATAGCTGATCACCTCACCGCGCGAGAGCTTTGCCAGCACCGCATCGACCGACACGCCGGGATCGAAGGTGTACTCGCCAAATTTCAGCGCCCGCGCCGTACCCCCATATTTTGCCGCAAGTCGGAACAGCCGGGCATCCGAGACAATGCCCGCCTCAGCCATGATCTCGGAGATCTTGTTCAGCCCGGCACCCTTGGGCACCTGCACCACGGTCGCCTCTGCCAGCGGCCCAGGCGCCGCAATCCGCGCCTTGCCCCAGTTGATCGCGATGCCCACAGCGATGCCAGCCACGATCAACAGGCCCAGAACATTCGCCGCGATATGCTTCATCACCCGCCCCCGGATCCTCGCCCCTGCTATCCTAGCGCGTTGCGCCTAGCTGGCCACGCGGCCGAACAGAACCGAGGCATTCGTGCCTCCAAACCCGAAGCTGTTGCTGAGCGCCACGGTGATCTCGCGCTCGCGCTTGGCATGGGGGGCCAGGTCGATGGCTGTGTCGACCGACGGGTCATCGAGGTTCACCGTCGGCGGCGCCACCTGATCGCGGATCGCCAGCACCGAGAAGATCGCCTCGATGGCCCCCGCCGCGCCCAAGAGATGCCCCGTCGCCGATTTAGTCGAGGACATCGTGACGTTCGCGGCATGATTGCCGAGAAGCCGGCTCACGGCCCCAAGCTCGATCTCATCGCCAAGCGGCGTCGAGGTGCCATGCGCATTGACGTAATCGACCGCCGAGGCCTCGAGCCCCGCATTGCGCAGCGCCGCCTTCATCGAGCGGAAACCCCCATCGCCGTCGGAGGCAGGCGCCGTGATGTGATAAGCGTCGCCCGAGAGCCCGTAGCCCAAAACCTCGGCATAGATCCTGGCGCCGCGCTTCACCGCATGCTCGTACTCCTCGAGCACGAGCACACCGGACCCCTCGCCCATCACAAAGCCGTCGCGCGCGCGATCATAGGGGCGGCTGGCCTTCTCGGGCGTCTCGTTGAACCCGGTCGAGAGCGCCTTGCAGGCGGCAAAGCCTGCGACCGAGAGCTCGCAGACCGGGCTCTCGGCGCCGCCCGCCAGCATCACATCCGCATCCCCGAAGGCGATCAGACGAGACGCGTCCCCGACAGCATGCGCGCCCGTCGAACAGGCGGTCACGACCGCATGGTTCGGTCCCTTGAAGCCGTATTTGATGCTCACTTGGCCCGAGCAGAGGTTGATGAGCGCCCCGGGAATGAAGAACGGGCTGACGCGGCGCGGCCCCTTCTCTTTGAGCGTCACGGCAGTGTCGGCGATGAACTCGATGCCCCCAATGCCAGAGCCGATCATCACGCCTGTACGTTCCAGCTCCTCGGGATCCTCCGGCCGCCAGCCCGCATCGCGCACGGCCTGTTCGGCAGCCGTCAGCGCATAGGTGATGAAGCGGTCGAACTTGCGGCGATCTTTTGCGGGCACCCAATCGTCGGCGTTGAAGGTCCCGTCGCTGCCATCGCCCAGCGGGATCTCACCGGCGATCTGGCAGGGCAGATGCGAGGCGTCGAAGTACTGGATCCGTCCGATACCGGATTGGCCGTCCAGCACTCGCGCCCAGGTCTCCTCGACCCCACAGGCCATGGGCGTCACCATCCCTAGGCCGGTCACCACAACACGCCGCATGCCGTCTCTCCCGTTCCATCGCGCAGCGCAGCTGCCGCGCCGGGCAGGCAGTCACCATGCGCCGACGCGCGGCGTGCCTAGCCACAGTCTTGCTCTATGCCAAGCCCAGCCCTGGCGCAAAGCCATCAGCGTCCGAGCCACCGGCAAGCATCGATCACAAGGCAGAATAGAAAACGGGCCCCCGCCAGCCGCGGGAGCCCCTTTTTTTCACCGCGCCTGGCGCGTTGATCAGGCCGACTTCTCGGTGATGAACTTCACCGCATCGCCAAAGGTCTGAATGCTCTCGGCAGCATCGTCCGGGATCTCGATCCCAAACTCTTCCTCGAACGCCATCACCAGCTCGACCGTGTCGAGGCTGTCCGCGCCCAGGTCATCGATAAAGCTCGCGCCCTCGACCACCTTGTCCTCTTCGACGCCCAGGTGCTCGACGACAATCTTCTTTACGCGCTCGGCGATGTCGCTCATGGTTTCTCCCTTGCCTCACAGATCTTGCAGTCGGCGCCATGTAGGGAGCGCGACCGCTTCTTGACAATAGTGCCAGGGCGTCAGCGCCCTGTTCGCGCTGCGTCTAGCACCGGCTGACGGGACGTGCAATCCGCCGAGAACGGGGTCG
>JBCCLX010000417.1:0-3894 GCA_039026635.1 Pseudomonadota bacterium | reverse complement strand
GTCGAGAGATAATGGCCATAGATCGCGGGGCAGCCGCGGCGGATCACTTGGGTATAGGCCAGCGCCGAGAGCGCCTCGGCATTGAGCTGCGCCACGGTAGCGGCCGTCGAGGCCGGCGTGTTGGCGCCGCCGAGGACGAAAGGCGAGCAGAGCACCGGCTGGTTGCGCCGATTGAAGGCGCGCATGGCCGAGAGCATCGTCTCGTCCCAGACCAACGGCGAATTGCCATTGCAGTTGCCGACGACGACGGCCTCGCGCTCCAGCGTCTCCGCCCCGAAGAGGACGGCGCACATGTCGAGCACATCCTCGGCGTTCTTCCCGCTCGTCGTCATCCCCATGAAGGTTTTGTCGCTGTACTTCATCGAGGAGTAGGTGATGCGCAGGTGGCGATGGCTCACCGGATGGTCCATCGGCTCCACGATGTGATGCGCGCTCGAATGCAGCGCGGGCGCCATATGCGCGAGCTTATGAAACATCGCGAGATCGTCGAGCGTGGGGCCTCGGCGCACATCGTCGAGATCACGGAGATAGGGCGCGCCGGTCATGGGCACGAAAATCGCCTGGGGGCCGCCGAGGGCGACGGTTTTGGCAGGGTTGCGGGCGGTCAGCGTGATCTCGCCGGGCACGGTGGCGATCAGATCGCGCAAGAGCCCGCGGTCGAGATGCACCCGCTCACCGCGCACATCGGCGCCGGCGCGGCGCCAGTCCTCGAGCGCGACCGGATCGCGGAAGACGACGCCCACCTCTTCGAGGATCGCCATGGAGGCCGCATCGATGCGCTCGATCTGCTCGGGGCTCAGCGGCTCAACGAGCGGCAGGCCGCGGGTGAGGGTGGGCAGCATTGAATGATCCGGCGCCTGCCGTCGCTCCCGCCGCTGCTCCCGTCCCGCCCGCCGGCTCGCCACGCGCGCTTCCATATTGCCTGCCTCCCCTGTTGTGCACAATCCGTATACAGCAGTAGAGACGCAGCCGCCAAGGGCTCATCCGCGTTCAGGGCGGACGTCGCCGGCTGCGGCTAGCGCAGATCCGTCATCCTCCGGCTCGGCCGGAGGAGCCAGGCGACGGCGTCGGGGTTGCCCGGTCGGGACGGCGAGGGTTGAGCGCGCCGCTCAGACGCTGCCGTCGAGGGTGGTCAGGAGGGCGGCCATCAGGCGGCCGCGTTCGGCGAGGCTCTCGGTGATGATGTGCTCGTCGAGGGTGTGGGGCCCATCGCCCCGGGCGCCGAGACCGTCGAGCGTCGCGATCCCCATCGCACCCGTGAAGTTGCCGTCTGAACCGCCGCCCGAGCTCTGATGCGGGATCTCGAAGCCGAGATCGCCCGCCAACCGGGCTGCATGGTTGTAGAGCGCCCAAGACGGGCCGGTCGGCTCCCAGACGGGCCGCGTGATGTCGCGCGTGACCTCCAGAGCTGCCTCCGCACCGATGGGGCCCAGCGCCTCCATCTTGGCGACCGCCTCGGCCAGTTTCTCATCCGTCGTGGCGGAGATCAGCACCTTGGCCTCGCAGGTGGCGGCCACACAGTTCGCCCATTGCCCGCCGCGGACGATGCCGACGCTGAAACCCGCCTCCGCATCCGTCAGCGCCTCGATGGCGACGATCTGATGCGCCATCTCGTGGATGGCCGATACGCCCTCACCAAGGCGCAGGCCCGCGTGGCTGGGTCGCCCCCGCGTGAGGATGTCGAAGCGGGCGATGGCGTAGCGCCCCGTCACCACGCCGCCGTTGCGCCGTCCGGGTTCGGGCACGAGCACATAGCGGTGGCGCGCGGCCTCGGCCTCGATCAGCGCGCGGGTGCTGGGGCTGCCCACTTCTTCGTCGCTGGTGAAGAGAACCGTGACGGGCAGTGCGGTGGGGATACCGGCGCGCGCGAGCTGACCGAGCGCTTCGAGGGAGAGGTAGTTGCCCGACTTCATGTCGAGCGCGCCGGGGCCGTAGCAGCGGTCCCCTTCCTCGCGCCAGCCAAAATGTGTGAGCGTGCCGATGGGGTGCACCGTGTCGAGATGGCCCATGATCAGGATGCCGGGCACGGCGCCGGCCTGAGGATGGGGCAGGGTGGCGCGCAGACAGTCGCCAAAGCCGAGGCTGCCGGGGATGCGTTCGACCCGGGCGCCGAGGACCGCGAGGTCGAGGGCGGCGCGATCCATCATCCGGTTCACGGCCGCGCTGTCATGGGTGGGGCTCTCGATCTCGACCCAACCGCGCAGGCCCGCGGCCATGGCGGTGCTATCGAAAGGCAGGGCGCTGGCGTCGACGGGTTCCGGCATCCTGCGCCTCAATCCTCCATCTCGTCGAGCCCATGGATCGGGCGGCGCAGGCGCTGGAACTCGAAGCGCGGAAAGTCCTGGGATGAGAGCGCGCCGCTATCGACGAAGATCACATCGCGGGCGATGGGGCCGTAGGCGGCGCGAAAATGTTGGGCGGATTTGACGACGATGGTCGCGAAGCTCTCGGGCTCGATCCCGAAAGCGCGGACCATGTTGAGGTCGACGGACTGCAGCGTATTGGTCGCCACGATCACTTTGACACCACCGAAGGCGAGCAGTGCCGCGGGGCCGAGCGACATGGTGAGACCCGCGAACATCGGGCCTTCATTGGTGTAGGACACCGGGCCTGCGAAGAGCACCTCGGCCTCAGCTTCGAAGGGCGGTCCGTAGTGCGCAGGATCGATCTTGGAGCCGAGGGCGACGGGCAGGCGCGCGCCCACGCCGGCGGTGACGGCTGCAGCGGCAACCTCTGGGTCCGGGATCGTCACGACGAGGGCGTTCTCGAGCCCTGCTTCGACCATGGCGCGCAGGATGCCCACATGATCTGAGTAGCTGCCCATCCCGGGATTGTCGGTCAAATCCGAGATCACGAGGGGCGCATCGCCGTCCGCCTTAGCCATCGAGATCGCGTCGGCGAGCGATGTGACCTCGACGGAGCGCTCGTCCTTGGTCTCCCAGATCATCTCCTCGAAGGCGTTGGCGACGGCGTCGAGCCGGTCCGAGCCGCGACGGCCAGTGACGGTGACGCTCGGGCCCGCGAAGGCGATATCGGCCCAGGGGAAACCACCAAAGATCGAGATCGCGTCGATATCCGGATCCATGGCCTCCACTTGCCGTGCGCGTTCGAGCATGCGGCACATACAGCCATTGGGGTCGGTCGTGCGGCCGAGATCGGCGCCCATCAGCGTGTTGGGCCGGCGTACGGTGCTGGCATAGATGCGGCGCCCGGCCATGGCCTCGCCCAGCATATCGCAGGCGATGCGCCCGATCTCGCCCATGTCGATATGCGGATAGGTGCGATAGGCGACGACGATATCGGCAAGCGCCGCCATCCGGTCCGAGACATTGGCGTGGAGGTCGAGGGTCAGGGCGACGGGGATCTGCGCGCCAAGCCGGTCGCGCACGAGAGCGAGGAGCGCGCCCTCCGCATCGTCCTCGCCCTCGCAGACCATGGCGCCGTGGAGCGCCAGGATCACGCCGTCGTAGGGGCCCTGTTCGAGCGCGTCTTCCACAAAGCCGCGCAGCACGGCCCAGTCCGCTGCCGGGGTACGGCCGCAGGGGGTGGCGAAGCAGGCGATGGGGTGGGTCAGCGTCCAGCCATGGCGCTCGGCCGCTTCCAGGATTGCGCCCATCTCGCTGTTGGTGCCGGCGAAGGCGGGCGGGATGGCCTCTCCCTCGTGCCAGAGGCGAGCCTTGTATTTCGCGACCGTGGCGGGCTGGATCGAGAAGGTGTTGGTCTCATGGGCGATATGGACGGCGAGGACGCGGGGCATGGCTCAGGCCTCCCTGCTCCGTGCCGGCACGCCAGGCTCGCCCAAGTCCCACCAGATCCCGGCCATGATGCCGAGGCCTTCGCGCATGATGGGTTTGAGCGCGTGCTCGTCCGGCGCGTGCTGGGAGCAGCCGGCAT
>JBCCLX010000416.1:0-3913 GCA_039026635.1 Pseudomonadota bacterium | reverse complement strand
GGACAGGCCGGCATCGCCGGGATCGGGGCCGCGGCGGTCTGCCTAGCGCTCGACAACTATCTGCCGGGCTTCTTCGTCGTCACCCTCGCCATCGCCGCCACCGCCGGCACGGGCGCTTTCTGGGCGGCGATCCCCGGCTGGCTGCAGGCCTATCGCGGCAGCCATGTCGTCATCACCACGATCATGTTCAACTTTATCGCCGCCGGGCTCATCGTCTCGCTCCTCTCCGGCCCACTGATCCGCGCGGGCCAGCCGAGCCCGGAGACGCGGCTCTTCGCCGATGGCGCCCGGCTGCCCTTCGCTCAGGACCTGCTGGCGACGATCAGCGTCGAGGTCGGCCGTTCGCCGCTCAACCTCGGCTTCGTGCTCGCACTCATCGCAGCTGTCGGCGTGTGGTTCCTGGTCTGGCGCACGCGCTGGGGCTATGCCCTGCGCGCCATGGGCCATTCCGAACCCGCCGCCGTTTACGCCGGCATCCCTTCGCGCCGCATGATCGTGCAATGCATGGCGCTCTCGGGCGGGCTCGCGGGCCTCATGGCCGTCAACGAAGTGCTGGGGGCCCAAGGCAAGGCGGTCCTTGGCTTTACGGCGGGCTACGGCTTTACGGGCATCGCGGTCGCACTCATGGGCCGGGCCCATCCCTTCGGCGTGGTCCTCGCCGCCCTCCTGTTCGGCGCGCTGTTTCAGGGCGGTGCCGAGCTCGATTTCGAGTTTCAGACCGTGACCCGCGAGATGGTCCTCCTGGTCCAGGGCCTTATCATCCTGTTCTCCGGCGCGCTCGCGCTCCTCTTCGTGCCGATGCTGACGCGGCTTCTGGGGCGGTCATGACGTTTCTCGACGCGCTCCTGATCCTCGACTCGACCCTGCGCCTCGCAGCCCCGCTCATCCTCTGCGCCATGGCGGGGCTCATTTCCGAGCGCGCGGGCGTCATCGACATCGGGCTCGAAGGAAAGCTCCTCGCGGGCGCCTTCGCGGCCGCCGCTGCCGCGGCCCTGACCGGCTCGGCATGGATTGGGCTCGGGGCGGCCATGCTCGTCTCCCTGGCCATGGCAGCACTCCACGGCTTTGCCTGCATCACCCATCGCGGCGAACAGATCGTCTCGGGCGTGGCCATCAACATCCTCGCCTCCGGCGCGACGGTGGTCGCCGGCATCGCCCTCTTCCGCCAGGGGGGCCAGACCCCATCGCTCGGGCCAGATGCCCGCTTCGGCCCGATCTCGCTGCCGGGAGCCGAAACTCTCTCAAGCGTGCCGGTTCTGGGCCCGATCTGGGCCGAATTGATCTCGGGGCATACGCTGCCGGTCTACATCGCGGTGCTGTCGGTACCGCTCATCTGGTGGGTGCTGTGGCGCACCCGCTTCGGCCTGCGCCTGCGCGCCATCGGCGAGATGCCAGCAGCCGTGGACAGCGCGGGTCTGCCGGTCGAGGCGCTGCGCTACCGCGCTGTCCTGATCGCAGGGGTCCTCTGCGGCATCGCCGGCGCCTTCCTCTCGATCGCCCATGGCGCGGGCTTCGTGCGCGAGATGAGCGCAGGCAAGGGCTACATCGCGCTCGCCGCCATGATCATGGGGCGCTGGCGGCCCGTGACGGTGCTCGCCGCCTGTCTGGTCTTCGGCTTCCTCGAGGCCGTGGCGGCCCGGCTTCAAGGCTTCGAGATCCCCGGCATCGGCACGCTCCCCCTCGAGCTGGTCTTGATGCTGCCCTATATCGCCACGGTCATCCTGCTGACCGGCTTTTTCGGCCGCGCCATCCCGCCCCGGGCGCTCGGCGTGCCATACCGAAAAGAACGGTAGCCAGGCGGGATCGACGACTGCATGCGATGCCCGGGTTTGCACTGTTGCCTCGGTGATCCCATTCCCGCTCCCTCGCGTGTCAGGTTAACGGCAAGACCGTGAACAGATCACGAAGATCCGCGCTGGCGTTGCGTTTGACGACCTGATAGCGCGCGATAGTGCCGACCACACCGGGCCCGCCGCAGGAGGCGATCACCGTTGAGCGATCCCCTGATCCCCGATCTCGAGGCCCTGGCCGCGGCCGCCGTTGCCGTGCGCGCCAACGCCTATGCCCCCTACTCGCTCTTCCAGGTCGGCGCAGCGGTGATGGATGAGACCGGCCGCATCCATGCCGGCGCGAATGTGGAAAACGCGGCCTATCCCCAAGGCCAATGCGCCGAGGCCAGCGCTATCGGCGTCATGATCGCGGCTGGGGGAAGACGCGTGCTCGCCGCGGCGGTCGCCGGCCCCGACGGGGTCGATTGCACCCCCTGCGGCGGCTGCCGCCAGCGCCTCGCGGAATTCGCAGGTCCCAGCGTACCCGTCGTGATCTGCGACACAACCGGGATCACGGCCCGGCATACGGTCGCGAGCCTGCTCCCCCATGGCTTCGGCGCCGCTCAACTCGACCCCTAAGACAATACGTCCCGCTCTCCAGGGCGCCTGCCCCCCTCCGTAGGCCAGCCCCTGTCCCAGAAGGACCGATGGGGGCGCGGCTGGCGGGCGGGCCGCTGAGGCCCGACAGGGCCGAAGCCGGGGCGTCCGTCGGCCGTGCCCCGAAAGCAGCAAGTGGCGCAGGGATGCCACCCTGTCTTCGCGGATCATCAGAAGGGCCGTCGTCGCCGGCCCTCGGCCCCCCGGGCGCGATACGCCGGGCCCGCGCAGCCGGGCGCAAGCGAGAAAGCCGCCGAAAGAGCGGCAAGAGGGGCGCGATCGTCGTCAACTGTGCTGCGGGCTGCGCGTCGCCGTGTCAGAATGACGGCAAACAGGAAGGCCGATGAGAGATCTCTCGCCCCCAACGACAGCAGGGTCGCCGTCCCATAACGCCACGGTGACACCGTTTATGATCGCAGCCCCCGCAGCATCTGACAGGAGCTTTTCATGATCTTCTTTTCCACCCGCCGGCCGCTGACACTGACGCTCCCCGCCCTGCTCACTCCTCTACTCACCGCTCTGGCACTGCCCGCCGCATCGGCCGAGCGCGAGATTGTCCCGCAGCTCTGCGCCAAGCGCACGGCCGAGGGCGCAGAGATCACGCTCTCCACGGGCTGTCAAAGCTTGAGCTTCCAGCGTCAGCCCGGCGATCCGACAGTGGAGGTGGTGGAGGACCGCGCCGCGATCCTGGTCGACGGCAGTTTCCGCTACGAGGTGCCCGAGAACGGCATCGCTCTCACCGACTGCGGTGGCGCGGCAAGCGTTACGGTACCGCTGCCCGGCCTCGATCGTCGTATCTTCAACGTCGGCCATGAGAGCGGGCCGATCGGGCGGCTGGACCTGCGCGAGACCAATGATGCCTGCGCCATGCCCGCGAGCGGCCCCCTCGGCTTTGTGCCCGAGCGCGATGCGGGCGCCTGGCGTGCGATCGATGAAGCGGATTGGGGACAACGCACCGCGCGCGCGCCCATGGGCCTGATGCCGCCCCTCACAGCCAATTTCCCGGAGACGATCGAGGGGTACCCGACCCTCCAGATCCATCTCGGCCGCAGCCCTGTGCCCGGTCCGAAGAGCGCCCGGATCGAGATCCATCTCGAAGTGGGCGGCGTGCTCGACGATGCGATCCGCTCGATCCGCTGGATCGGCCTTGCCAGCCCGCATTTCGAAGGCTGGGTGCTCGACGGGCTATGGACCCAGGAGCTCTGCGCCCGCGGCGAGATGGCCGGCAAATGGACGGCAGGCCCCTGCCCGTGACCTCGATCCCGACCCTGCGTCAGACGATGCGCCGGAAAAGACGGCTGCCCGGGATGTTGCCGGGCAGGCTTTCGAGTCGCTCAAACCGCCCGCCACGGTCGACATAGCGGGCGAAGATGGCCTCGAGGCCGGCTTTGTTGTCGACACCAGGCCATTCCGCCTCGAGCAGGTCTTTCAGGCGAAAAACAGCCCCCGGCTCCAGCCCGTCGATCCGTGCCTGCAGCACCGGCGTC
>JBCCLX010000415.1:0-3957 GCA_039026635.1 Pseudomonadota bacterium | reverse complement strand
GCATCGCCCATGGCATGGCCGCCGAACTTCACCACGACCGTCGCGCCCTCGTATCGCTGCAGATAGGGCAGCGCTTCGGAGAGGGTGCGGGCGGTGGCGAGCCAGTCGCGCTTTTGGGCTTTGCGCAGGTCCATGGGCGGCGTCCTCGTCGTTGACGGCGCGTTTCCTAGCGTGGGTCGGGGCGCTTGGCGAGGGGTCGTGGGATCTGCCTTTCGCAGGAGAGCGGTGTGGGCGATTTAGGCCGATACGACGTCTGCCTTTGCAGGCGTCGCATCTTCGGGGATATCGGCCTTGGCTTGGGGAGATATCGACGGTTCGGCGGATGGATGGATTTCAGGTTGGCACCGGGGTTCGTCAAGCGGTGGGGTAAACCCCACCCTACCGGTCCATCAGCGATCCGATCGTGGCGCGGAGAAGCGGGATGCCCTCGCCCGTTTCCGAGGAGGTGACGATCAGTTCCGGATAGGCTGCGGGATGGCGCGAGAGATCGGCGGCCACTCTGGGAACGAGGCCGGCGCGCTCAGCCTTCTTGGGCTTGTCCGCCTTGGTCAGCACCGCTTGGAACACGACGGCGGCCCGGTCGAGCTCATCCATCAGCGCATGGTCCGCCGGCTTCACGCCATGGCGCGCATCGATGAGGACGAAAACGCGGGAGAGGGTCACGCGGCCCGCCAAATAGGCGCGGATCAGGGATTGCCAGGCGGCGACCTTGGCCTTGGGTGCCTCGGCATAGCCATAGCCCGGCAAGTCCACCAGATAGCCAGGGCCTTGCGGCGCGCCCGCCTCGTCGAGACCGCCGAGGGCGAAGAAATTGATCTCCTGGGTGCGGCCGGGCGTGTTGGAGGCGCGGGCGAGGCCTTTGCGGTTCGTGAGCGCGTTGATCAGCGAGGATTTGCCGACATTGGAGCGGCCGGCGAAGCAGACCTCGGGCCGGTCGGGCGCCGGTAGGCCATCGAGTGCCACGACGCCCTTCACGAAGTCCACCGGGCCCATGAAGAGCTTGCGCGCGGCCTCGGTGGCCTCTGGATCGGCCTCGGCGGCTTCTAGGATCCTGTGGCCCGTGGGCGCGCCCACGCGTCAGAGACCCGGGGCTGCGACCGTGTCGCCCTCGGAGACCGTGCCGCCTTCGATCACCGTTGCGTAGACACCGAACTCCGTGTGCCCGCGCGCCTTGCGCAGGCCTGCGACGGTGGTGGCGTCATAGCGCCCGGTCTCGGGCCCGGCCTCGGTGGCGCGGCAGCGGCCGATGGGCTCGTCGACGCGAAAGCGCACGGGGCCGATCGAGATCTCGCGCCCGATCCACTCCTCCTCCTGCCAGGGCCAGAGGCCCTCGAGCCAGAGGTTGCCGCGGAAGCGGCGCACATCCATGGGCTGGCCCAAGTGTTCGCCAAGCGCGCGGAGCGAGGAGAGCGAGAGGATCGAGACGTAGTTCTGCGGCATGTCCGAAAGATGCGCGGCGGGCAGGCGGGCCATGCGATAGGGCCCGGGCTGACGCTCCCCGGCAAGCGGCGCGATCCAGGCTGTGAGCGCTGCATCGCCCTCCGCCGTACCCGGGACAAGCGTTACGGGCGCTTGGGTGGGATGCTCGAGCGTCAGCGCGCCGGTCGCCTCGTCCATGCGGGTCGCTGTGCGCGCGAGCTCGGGCACATGGGCCTGGACGACGAAGTTCTTGCGCGGAACCCAGGCGGGGTTGGCCGCATCGAAATCGCTGCCGCCATGAGCGATGGCCCAGGCACGATCATGCGGGATCGGGCTGTCGGCCCCGAGCGTCAGCGCGGTGACGCGTTCGGCACTCACGCCCTTGATGGGGTGGCGCCAGATCTGGGTAAGCTCCGCCATTCTGCCCTCCCTCAGCGCCGCCTGCGGCCGCGGGCCTTGCCGCCGCCACCGTGGCGGCCTTTGCCGCGCCGGCCATTGCCGCTCTCATCGCGGCCGCCATCGGTGGCGTCATCGCCGCTGTCGCGGGGGCCATCCCCGGCCCCTTCAACGGTGCCATCAGCGGCGTCATCCTGCGCGTCCCCCTTACGCCGCTCGGCCGTATCGCCGCCGCCTGTGTCGCCATCGCGCGTGTCATCGTCGACCACGTCTTGTGCCGGTACCGCCGCGGCAGAACCCGGCGGTGCGGCGGCCTCCTTTTTCACCAGCCGTTTGAAGCTCGCCTTCACATTGCCGAAGAAGTCCACCTCCACACCCTGGCTGCGCATGATCAGGTACTGCTGCGCGAAGGTCAGGACGTTGTTGGCGGTCCAATAGATCACGAGCCCGGAGGCGAAGGAGCCGAGCATGAACATGAACATCCACGGCATCCAGGCGAAGATCATCTGCTGCGTCGGGTCCGTCGGGGCCGGGTTCAGCCGCTGCTGCATCCACATCGTGATGCCCATCAGGACCGGGAAAACGCCGATGGAGATGATCTCGGGCGCCCAGGAAACGTCATAGGGCAGGATCCCGAAGAGGTTGATCCAGGAGGTCGGATCCGGCGCCGAGAGATCGTCGATCCACAGGATGAACGGCGCATGCCGCATCTCGATGGTCACGAACAGCACTTTGTAGAGCGCGAAGAAGATCGGGATCTGCACCAGGATCGGCAGACAGCCCGCCGCCGGGTTCACCTTCTCCTTCTTGTAGAGCGCCATCATCTCCTGCTGGAGCTTGGTGCGATCCTCCCCGGCGCGCTCCTTGATCTTCTCCATCTCGGGCTGGAGCTTCTTCATCCGCGACATCGCCACATAGGATTTGTAGGCGAGCGGGAAGAGGACGGTTTTCACGATCAGCGTCAGGATGATGATCGAGAAGCCCATGTTCCCGATGTAGCCCTGCACCCAGATCAGCAGCGACGCGATCGGCTTGGTGAGGAAGTAGAACCAGCCCCAGTCGATGCTGTCGATGAAGTTCACGATACCGAGGGTGTCCTCGTAATCGCGGATCGTGCGCAGCTCCTTCGCGCCGGCGAAGAGCTTACTTTCGACCGAGGCGTTGGCGCCGGGCTCGACGGTGGCGACCGGCAGGCGCATCTCGGTGCGATATTCGATCTGTCCCGCGGGACCCGCGGCATCGATGGTCTTGTAGACCGCATCGAAGGACTGGCCCGCCGCGGGGATAAGCGTCGTCATCCAGTACTTGTCGGTAAAGCCGAGCCAGCCGTTTTCCGCCACGCTCACCGCCTGCGCCCGCCCGCCTTCCAGCAGATTGGGCGCAAGCTCCTCGAGATCGGAATAGCCCATCTCGGTCAGCGTGCCGTCCGTCATCGCCACGACGCCCTCATGCAGGATGAAGAAGGGCGTGGTCTCGGGCCGGCCGCGGCGGGCGAGATAGGCGTAAGGGGCTAGGCTCACCGCCTCCTCAGTCGTGTTCTCAACGCTCTGGGTGATCGAGAACATGTAGCGCTCATCAAGCGCATAGGTGCGGCGGAAGATGAGGCCCGAGCCGTTGTCCCAAGCGAGCGTCACCGGGCTCTCGGGCGTCAGGCTGGAGCCGTCCTCCACCTCCCAAGGCGTGTTGGCGCCCGGCAGATCGCCGGCCTGCGAGCCCTGCGTGGGCAGCCATCCATAGACGGCGTAATAGGGGCTTGGGCCTGCCGTGGGGTTGAGCAGCACCACCGTGTCGCTGCCCTCATCCAAGGTCTCGCGATACTCTTCGAGGTGCAGGTCATCGAGCCGGCCGCCCGTGAGCGCGATCGAGCCGGTGACGACATCGGAGACGATGGGCACCCGGTCAAAGCGCGCGAGTGCTGCGTCGCGATCCATGGCGACCGCCAGCCCGTCCGCGCCGGAGGTGCCGCCCGCCACCGAAGGCGCCCCGCCGGTCGTATCGCCTTCGGCCACCGGTTGGTCGACCGGCGCCTCGGGCGGGGGGAAGAGCGCATACCAGGCGAAGACCACCGCCATGGAGAGAACCGCCGCCAAGATCAGGTTGCGCGTCTCATCCTTGTTATCACCGCCGAACATCGCGCCTCCG
>JBCCLX010000414.1:0-3963 GCA_039026635.1 Pseudomonadota bacterium | reverse complement strand
TGCGCGTGGGCTGTCGGCGCCCCAATGAGGCGGGCTTCGTGCGCCCCTATGGCGTGGTCGGCCAGGTCGAGCCCGTTCAGTGCAATGTGCGCGACGATGCGAGCATCGCAGGGCTGATCGCCGGGGCCAGGACGGTCATCTACTCCGTCGGCGTCCTCTACAACAGCGGCAAGAACACCTTCGAGGCCGTGCAAGCGGAAGGGCCGGCCCGGGCGGCGCGGCTTTCGGCGGAGGCGGGTGTCGATCGTTTTGTGCTGATCTCGGCGATCGGCGCCGATGCGGAGAGCCCGGCGGTTTATGCCCAGACCAAGGCAGCCGGCGAAGCGGCGGTGCTCGAGCACTATCCCGAGGCCGTGATCCTGCGCCCCTCCATCGTCTTCGGGCCGGAGGATCAGTTCTTCAACCGCTTCGCCGGGATGGCGCGTCTCTCACCCGTGATCCCGGTCGTCGGTGGCTCTACGAAGTTCCAGCCGGTCTGGGTCCAGGACGTGGCGAGCGCGACCGTGAAGGCCGCAGTCGGTGACGTGCCTGGTGGCGTCTATGAGCTTGGCGGACCCAACACCTACACCTTCAAGGAGCTCATGCAGCTGATGTTGACGGCGATCCGCCGCAAGCGGGGGATCTTCGATATTCCGATCCCGCTCGGCCGGTTGCAGGGCAAGGTTCTCGGCATGCTGCCCGATCCGCCGATCACGGAAGATCAGGTGAAGCTGCTGGCACGTGACAACGTGGTCGGCGAGGACGCGAAGGGGTTTGCCGATCTCGGGATCGAGCCGGAAGCGCCGGAGGCGATTGTTGAGAGCTACCTTGTCCGCTTCCGGCCCCGCGGCCAGTACACCGATATGATCGACGCCGCCCGAGGGCGTGGCTCCTGATCACCCCGCCGATCCGCTGATCCGCGGCGTCGCCAACGCGATGAGAGACGCTGGGGCCAGCGCTCAGAGATAGGCGATGGCGAGGAGGATGGTGCCAAGGACGAGGCGGTAGAGGACGAAGGGCAGCATCGTCCAATTGGCCCGGAACATCCTCATCATGATCGTGAGCGCCGCCAAAGCCGCAAGGCAGGAGAGCGTGGCGCCGAGCAAGAGCTCTGCGCCCAGCTCGAAATCTCCCGCTGTGATGACGCCGAACAGCTCGAGCAGGCTGGCCGCCGCGATCACGGGGATGGCCATGAGCAGGGCGAGGCGCGCCGCCTCGTCTCGTCGAAAGCCAAGCGCGCGCGCCGCCGTCATGGTGATCCCGGAACGGGAGGTGCCGGGCACCAGTGCGGCAGCCTGCGCACAGCCCATCAGGATCGCCTCCCTCCAGCCGAAGGCGCGCTCGGTACGCTGCACATCCTCGCGCTGATCGACGATCCAGAGGAGGAGACCGCCCGCGATCGTGGCCCAGCCGATGACCGGCAAGCTGCGCAGACCGCCATCATAGCCGCTCAGTTTCAGCGCCAGCCCCGCCATCACGGCAGGTACTGTGGCGATGCCGATCATCAGGGCCAGACGGGCCTCGTCGCTGCCAAAACGCAGGCGCAGCATGTCGAGGCTTCCGGCTACCAGGCGCGCGAGGTCGCTTCGGAAATACAGACAGACGGCGACGAGCGTGCCGAGATGGACGGCGACGTCCATGGTGACCCCTTGATCGGCGCGCCCAGTGAGCAGGGGCCACAGGATCAGATGGGCTGACGACGAGATCGGCAGGAACTCGGTAATTCCCTGGATCAGGGCGAGCACAACGATGTCGAGAAGGGTCATGACGGATCCGCGCGTGCTATGCGCCCTCTGTCGCGCGCGGGGCGGTTGGGTGCAATCGCGAATATATGACAGTTATGTTGACTTATTATTGGGAGAGGATGGTGTCGGCACTGGGCTTTGGCAGCCCGCCGAGGCATTAAAGGTCAGCACTTTTGTCTTTTCTATGCGGTCGGCTTCCTGTATCGCCTCTCGCACTCTGGGGATCATGACTCGAGCCACCCAGCTTGATGCAAGGGAGCGCGTCGATGGCGCAGAAAATGCTGCAGTTCGTCTCTGTGGAGCGCGAGACGCCCGAGAAGCGCGCGGCCGATGAGCGGCGCGAGGATTTCGGTGAGATCTATCGCGAGTATGCGCTGACCAAGGCCGAGGAGCAGTCCGCGCGCTGCAGCCAATGCGGCGTGCCCTTCTGCCAGTCCGGCTGCCCGCTGCACAACAACATCCCCGACTGGTTGAAGGCGACGGCAGAGAACCGGTTGCGTGAGGCCTATGAGCTGTCGTCGGCCACCAACACCTTCCCCGAGATCTGTGGCCGCATCTGTCCGCAGGATCGGCTCTGTGAGGGTAACTGCGTGATCGAGCAGTCGGGCCACGGCACGGTGACCATCGGCGCGGTCGAGAAGTTCATCACCGAGACGGCCTGGGAGGAGGGCTGGATCGAGCCGCCGAAGCCCGAGCAGGAGCTCGAACAATCCGTCGGCATCATCGGTGCGGGCCCTGCGGGACTGGCCGCGGCGGATCGCCTGCGCCGCATCGGCATCCAGGTGACGATCTATGACCGCTACGACCGTGCGGGTGGCCTGCTGATCTATGGCATTCCCGGCTTCAAGCTGGAGAAAGACGTGGTCATGCGCCGCAACGCGCAGATCGAGGCCGGCGGCGCCACTTTCCGGCTCAACTGCACCGTGGGCGAAGACATCTCCTTCGACGAGATCCGCAAGGCCCATGACGCGGTCCTGATCGGCACGGGCGTCTATAAAACCCGTGAAATCAAGGCCCCGGGTGCGGGCATGGCGGGCCTCGTGCAGGCCATCGACTATCTGACGGCCTCCAACCGCACGGGCCTTGGCGACACCGTGCCGGAGTTCGAGGACGGCACGCTGAATGCTGAGGGCAAGAACGTCGTCGTCATCGGCGGTGGCGACACGGCGATGGATTGCGTGCGCACGGCCGTCCGCCAGGGCGCGAAGTCGGTCAAATGCATGTACCGCCGCGACCGCGCCAACATGCCCGGCAGCCAGCGCGAGGTGCAGAACGCCGAGGAGGAGGGCGTCGAGTTCCAATGGCTCACGGCGCCCAAGGGGTTTGTCGGTGAGAACCGCGTGACGGCCGTTCGCGCCATCAAGATGCGCCTTGGCGCGCCGGATGCGACGGGCCGCCAGGCGCCCGAGGAGATCGCGGACAGCGATTACTCCGAACCGGCCGACCTCGCCATCCAGGCGCTGGGTTTCGAGCCCGAGGATCTGCCGCGGCTCTGGGGCGTCGATGGGCTTGCGGTCAGCCGCTGGGGCACCATCAAGGCTGACTTCCGGACCCATGAAACCTCTCTGCCCGGCGTCTATGCCGCGGGTGATATCGTGCGCGGCGCCTCCCTCGTCGTCTGGGCCATTCGGGACGGGCGCGAGGCCGCCGATGCCATCGCCGAGCGGTTGCTGGCCGGCGCAGTTGTGGCCGCGGAGTAAGGGAGCGCGGCGGGATGATCCGGTCATGCACAGATCATGCAAACCCTATATGCACAACGCTTTGGTCGGGCATTAACCCTGCTGCGCGCCTGCTGACCTATCGGGGGCGCGTCACGCCCGAGCTGAGGAGAGGGCATCGCCGCATACCACGCGGCGCCGGGCTGCCGCTTCTGACCGGCCACCAGCGCCACCTCGACGCACAGGCGCCAGGCCAGACGCGGGGCTACGGGCAGGGCTACGGGCAGGGCTTGGCAAAACGCCACGGTCACGACCACGGCGTTCATTGACAGAATGACGTGCGGGGCATGCAGGGCATCGCCGCCAGACGGAGGACGGATCATGGCCAAGGACATCGACACCGGTTGGGTGGGCGCCTACGAGGCGGAGGCCGCGCGCTTGGCCGAGACGGGCATGTATCTGCGCGAGGAGGAGCATGCCTCTTGTGGCGTCGGCATGGTCGCAGCGGTGGACGGAGAGCCGCGGCGCTCGGTCGTGGAGGCGGGGCTGACGGCGCTGAAGGCGATCTGGCACCGGGGCGC
>JBCCLX010000413.1:0-4001 GCA_039026635.1 Pseudomonadota bacterium | reverse complement strand
TCCCGAGCGACGCGGCGAAGCCGCGACCGTTTCGAAACGCCGTCATCTCCGGCGCGAAGGCCTCGATTGCCATGGCGGTCACCGGCCCGACGCCGGGCATAGTCTGTAGTCTTGTGGCCTCCGCGCTGGCTCGGGATGCGGTAGGTTCAGGATACGTGTAAAATCTGGTCACAAGAGTTGGCTGGAGGAGAGCGTACTGTCTTCGTGATCTCGCCGACGCGGCTGCGGCTGGCGCGTCCGGAGATCTCTCGGTGGATCGCTCGGACACTGAGGTCCGTGGTCCGCGCCAAGGCCTCGATTTCGCGCCGGCGTACTGCGCGCTTCAGCGCGGCGAGCTGCGGCCGGCCCTGGTGGCGGCCCTAGAAGGCGACGTCGGCGAAGCTGGCCACGACCTCCAGATCGGCATGCCCGGCGTAGGCGGCGAGCGCGTCGCGCTGCAGATCGAGGCGCTGCTCGGGCGTCGAGACGCGGAGGTAGAGCGCCGCACGGCGCTCGCGCGGCCCGGCGGGTCGTCCGGCAAGGTATTCCTTCCCGGACGCCATCGCGCTACCCCCTAACCCCCTCACCGCGCTTGTCCCGTCGTGGACCTTCGGTGCAGCCTTTTCTGGACAGCCCATGACCGCCATCGAGCGCACGGCCTACCCGAGTGCAAACCGCCGGCCCAATCGCGCCGTGCTGCGCGCGCATTACGACCTCACCGAAGCTGAGCGTGCCTTCGTCCGTCGCCATGCCCGCGGCGATATCGGCCGGCTCATGCTCGCTCTCATGCTCAAGACCCGAGCTTATCTCGGCTACTTTCCTGCCCCAAGTGAGATGGGAGTTGCGGTCGTCGATCATCTCGCCGCCCAGCTCAACGTTGACGGGGTCGCCTCGTGTATCGCCGGGGCAGCGCGGACCAAGAGCTTCTACCGCTACCAGGACGCCGTGCGCCTGCGCCTCGGTGCCCGCGTCTTCGGTGTCGCCGGCCGTGCGCTCATCGCCGAGACCGTGCGCGCGGCCGCCGCGAAATGAGCGACCCTGCCGACCTCATCAACCGGGCCATCGAGGCGCTCGTTGAGGCCAGCATTGACCTGCCCGCCTTCAGTACCCTCGACCGCCTTGTCGGCCATTTGCGCACCGAGGCGCATGACGCGCTCTACCGTCGGGTGGCCGCGCGCCTCGATGCTATCGACCGTGCTGCGCTCGACGCGCTCCTTGTGCGCCCCGGCGGTGCGACGACCACACCGTTCAATCGGCTGAAGCGAACGCCGGGCCCGCCGACGCCGAAGACGTTGCGGCTTTGGATCGAGCGTCTCGACCGGCTCGACGCACTGCCGGACGATGAGCGACCCTTCGAGGGCATCGCCCATACCAAGCTGCGCCAATTCGCGGCCGAGGCCGCGGCCATGGAGGTCGACGGTCTGCTCGACATCACCCGCGCCGCCAGGCGCCATACCCTGCTGCTTGCGCTCGTGCGCCAGGCGCGTACGGCCACGCGCGACGATCTCGTCGAGATGCTGCTGCGCCGGGTCCGGCGCACCCAGGCTGCTGCCCGGGAGGCGCTCGAAGCCCTGCGTGCCGAGCACCGCCGTCTGGAAGAGGCGCTCATCGGCGTGCTCGGCGAGGTGGCCGAAAGCGCGGAGGCACCGCTCGACGACACCACCTTCGGCGCAAGTGTTCGCACGATCTTCGTCGCCCACGGCGGCGCCGAAACGGTTGCCGAGCGGATACGCGCGGTCACTGCATGCCACGAAGACAACGACCTGCCGCTGCTCTGGCCAATCCACAAGCGCCACCGGGCGCTGCTGTTCCGCATCCTCGATCGCCTGGAGATCTGCACGAGCACCCAGGACGAGACGTTGCTCAGAGCCTGGCGCGAGGTGAGCGCGCAGCGCAACGCCAAGCGTCGCGATGTCCCCATTGCCCTCGATCTTGGCTTCGCCTCGCAGCGCTGGCAGGACTTCGTCGCGCCCAGGGTTGGAAGCGCCACGATCATCGACCGCCGCGCGCTCGAGGTCTGTGTCTTCGTCCATCTGGCCGACGCGCTTCTTGGCGGCGACTTCTATGTCGTCGGCAGCGAACGGTTCGCCGACTACCGCGCGCAGCTGCTCCCCTGGTCGGCCTGCGCGCCGAGGGTGGCGGCCTACTGCAAGGCTGTCGGTCTGCCAGCCAAGGGCGCCGAGGCGGTCGAGGAGCTCAGAACCGAACTCGCCGCCGTCGCCGCTGCGGTCGACGCGGGCTTCCCGGACAACAGCGCGCTCAGCATCGATCCAGACGGCACGCCGCGCCTGCGCCAGCTGCCGAAAACCGTGCCACCCGAAGGGCTCGCCGCCTTCGAGGCAGCGCTGCGTGCGCGGATGCCCGAGCGCCATCTGCTCGACATCCTCAAGCACGCCGAACACTGGGCGCGCTTCACCCGCCACTTCGGGCCGCCCTCGCGTGCCGACCCCAAGCTTGCCCGTCCGGTGCCGCGCTATCTGTTCACCGTCTTCGGCTACGGCTGCAATCTCGGCCCCGCCCAGACCGCGCGCCACGCGCCCGATCTGATCAGCGCGCAGGCCATGCGCCGCATCAACGCCCAGCACATCGACGCAGGCCGGCTCGAGAAGGCCATGGTCGACCTGATTGGCGCCTACGCCCGCTTCCCGCTGCCGCGCTACTGGGGGCCGGGCCGCGCCGCCATCGCCGATGGGACCCACGCGCCGCTTCGCGAGAACAACCTCCTTGGCAGCCGGCACATACGCTATGGCGGCTATGGCGCGATCGCCTACCACCACATCGCAGACAGCTACGTCGCGCTGTTCACCACCGCGATCCCCTGCGGTGTCTGGGAGGCGGTGCACATCCTGGACGGACTCCTGAAGAACGACTCGTGCCTCCAGCCCGAGACGCTCCATGCCGATACCTAGGGACAGAGCGCCCCAGTCTTCGGCCTGAGCCGGCTCCTCGGCATCGAGCTCATGCCGCGTATGCGAGGCCTCAGTGACACCGTGTTCCACCGCCCCGACCGTGCCGCGCGCTACCAGCATATCGACACCCTGTTCGGGCCAGAGATCGACTGGACGCTCATCGACACCCATTGGCGCGACATGCTCCAGGTCGTCCTCTCGATCCAGGCGGGCTCGGTCATGCCCTCGATGCTGCTCAGAAAACTCGGCTCGTTCAACCGCAAGAACCGGCTCTACCGCGCCTTCCGGGAACTGGGACGCGTCCAGCGCACGGCGTTCTTGCTGCGCTACCTCGGCGACGCCGAGCTGCGCCGCAGCATTCGCGCCGAGACAACGAAGATCGAGGCCTTCAATGAGTTCCTCGACTGGATCGGCTTCGGCGGGCCGCTGTTGCGCAGCGGCGATCCGGTCGAGCAGGAGAAAAACCTGAAGTACGCCAGCCTCGTCGCTAACGCGATCATGCTCTCCAACGTGGTCGATCTGAGCACTGCCCTCGCGGCCATGGCTGAGGCGGGAGAGACCGTTACCCCCGAACTGGTCGCGGCGCTCAGCCCCTACAGACGCGAGCACATCCGCCGCTTCGGACAGTACGTGCTCGACATGAAAACCCTGCCAGAGCCACTGGACCCGAGGCCGCTGCCCTTCGCCCAAGCCTTGTGACCAGATTTTACACGTATCCTGAACTTACCTCTAAAAGCCTCGCCGCCGACAAGAGCTACGGCACCGGGCCCTTCCTCGCCTGGCTCGAGGAGCGCCGGATTACCCAGCTGATCCCGGTGCTCGATCGCACTCGCCAGACCGATGGCAAGCTGACCCGCGACGCCTTCACCTACGATCCCGAGCGCGACACCTATACCTGCCCCGAAGGCCATGCGCTCAGCCTGCAGTCGGTGAACGAGGAGACGCGCGTGAAGCGCTACTTGGCCCCCGCCGGTACCTGCCGGGCTTGCCCGATCCGCGCTCGGTGCACCGATACAGGCGCGCGCAGCATCGTGCGCCTGATGGACGAAGAGGTCCGCGAGAAGGTCAGGGCGCTCGCCGAGACGCCCGCGGTCCAGGTGGCGCGGCGACGAC
>JBCCLX010000412.1:0-4011 GCA_039026635.1 Pseudomonadota bacterium | reverse complement strand
GTGGTGAAAAATGTGCAAACCGTCGGGATGAAGACGTCGTGCCGCCCGTCACACCCTCGCAACCCCGAAATGCGGGACAGCGACGCTCCCCGGCAAAGACCGCGGTGGAGCGTCGGGTCAGAGGAACTGAGAAAGGTAACACCATGACCGACGCCACGATGTCTCCGACGAACGACGATGACAGCCGCGGGTTGGGCGATCGCCTCCACCGCGAGTGGCGTGACTTTGCCGCATGGTGCAAGGAGGTGCCGGGTCGCGTCGTGGCGTTCCGCGCCAGACTGCGCGATGAGCGCGACTTCGAAAAGATCCATGGCGCACTCTCAAAGCTCAACAAGCGCCAGCTCGAGATGCTGGGGCTGAAGCGGGACGACGTCTACAGCTTCGCGGAGCTCTGCGTCTACAGCCCGGATCGCCGTCCTGAGCTTATGCTGGATGCGCCAGGCCCTGTGCTCGCCCTGCCCGAGCCCTCGGCCGAAGAGATGAGTGCCGCTGCCAGTGAAGCGGCTTCGACAGAAACCCAGACCGGGGAGCGGACGTCAGCATGACCATTACTCTTGACGCCCAGGCCGGAGCGGGCTCGAGCCCTGGCGCTGATGCCACGGGTTCCGCTACGGCAGCGACTGGCCGGCACGGTAAGCCCGGCCCCTATGTGATGATGCGTCGGATCGTGCTCGGCGGTCTGTTCAGTGTGAACCTCGTCGGCGCTTATGTGCTCGGCGGCATGCTGATGACCGAAAGCATCGATGACGATCTGGCCTTCACGCCACCGCAGGCCATCGAAGGCGGGCTCGCGAGCGTCGATATGACCGTCGCGCTCATCGAGCGCGAGGTGAACGACCACGCCTGGGTCGCCAACGAGCCGGGCTTCATGCCGGGCGCCTGGCTGCCGAACATGCGCTACTACCAGCAGGGCCTGGTCTATGGCCTCAGCCGGTTCGCCTTCGAGCTTGCCGACACGCTCGGCCGGTCGCGTGGGGCGACGGCGGTCGATCCGGATCTTGACCGTGCGGCGGGTCTGCTCCGCTTCCCGGGCGATGTCTGGGTGTTCGACTTCGAGAAGACATGGACGCCGGTGGTCACCAGCGAGGAGCAGTACCTGTCTGCTGCCCGCGCTCTCGCGACCTACAACACGCGGATCGCGAGCGGCCAGGCCGTGTTCGACCCGCGTCAGGACAACCTCTATGCGGCGCTAGCCCGCTTCGAGGCGGACGTCTCGTCCAAGATCAACGTGCTGGCCGATCACGTGGAGCAGACGGCACTGGGTGAGCGGGTAAGCTCCTCGTCGAACGAGGTGTTCTACAACACCAAGGGCCGCCTCTATGCTTATGCCATGCTGCTCAAAGCGATGGAGCAGGACTTTGGGCAGATCATCGAGCGGGAGGGCCTCGGCCTCGTCTGGTCTCGCATGATCCAGAGCTTCGAGAACGCAGCGGCGATGCATCCGCTGATCGTGACCAACAGCCCGCCGGGATCGGTCTTCGTGCCGAACCATGTGACCGAGCTCGGCTTCTTCGCGCTCCGCGCCAAGACGCAGCTGCGCGACGTCATGAGCGTGCTGGCTCAGTAAGGGAGAGGAACGATGAAAGTGAACTTTGTGCGCGACATCGCAGTCTCCGTGGGTGAGACCGTGACCAACAGCCTGCGCGGGAGCGTGGGCGCGGCCCGAGGCCTGATTGGCAACGCCATGAGCTCCGCCGGCAAAGGCAAGGATGCCAAGACCGCCGATGCCTCCATGACGGGCGATGCGGCGATCGAAGGCAGCGCGGCGGCGAGCGTGCTGAACAGTGCAACCTGGCAGCGGGTGCTCGCCTCGCCGGTGATGTTTCGCAGCGTGGCGGGACTTCTGCTGCTCCTCGCCGTCGTCCAGTGGTCGCTGATTGCCTTCAACTACTGGCGCTAAGACAAAGGCGCGCCGGGCATCCCCTGCCCGGCGCGCCGCTTTATCAGAACCGCCCTTTCCAGGGCATCTGATCAGAACCGCCCTTTCCAGGGCACCAGGACGCGCTCTGCCATCCGCATCAGCACGTCGATCGAGTAGCCGATCACCCCGATCAGCACGATCCCCATCAGCACGATATCGGTAAGCTGGAATTTCGACGCAGCGATAATCATCATACCCGCGCCTTTCTGCGCCGCGACCAGCTCGGCCGCCACGACCGTTCCCCAGCACACACCCATCGCCACCCGCGCGCCCGTGAAGATCTCCGGCAGCGAGTTGGGGATGATCACATGGCGCAGGATCTGCCATTTCGAGGCGCCGAGGCTGTAGGCTGCATGCACCTTGGTGATGTTCACCCCGCTCACGCCCGCGCGCGCCGCGATGGTCATAATCCAGAGGGCCGCGAGGAAGAGCAGCACGATCTTGCCCGTCTCCCAGATCCCGAACCAGATGATGACGAGCGGGATGAGCGCCAGCGGCGGTACCGGCCGCATGAACTCCACAATCGGATCGAACCAGCCGCGGAACCAGCCCGAGAGACCCATCGCATAGCCGAGCGGGATGCCAACGATTGCACCGGCGATAAAGCCCGCGACGACGCGCAAGAGCGACCAGCCTAGGTGATCGAGCAGCGTGAAGTTCTGGTAGCCCTCGGAGGCGATCTCGGCGAAGCGGTAGACCACGGCCTCGGGGCTCGGCATCCAGATCGGCTCCATCTGGAACCCGCCATAGGGCGCGAAGTTAAGCGAGCCCTTCGGGGTCATCGTCACCGTGCCGGCATCCACATCCACCGTCTCGTCCGGGACAATCGGCTCGCCGTTCACATGGGTGACCTTGAAACCGTCCTCACGCCGCCCCTCGTCGTTGCGCGCCACACGGACCAGGGTCGTACGCCAGGCGTTGGTCGCGTCCACGTCGTTCTTGGCGAAGCCGTCGCCCTCGGCGATCTCGGGTGCGACCGGCTCCTCGGCGAAGGGGGCGACAGTGACATGCACCTCGGCCTCATCCGTCTCACCGGCGGCATTGACGGCAGTGTAGGTGAAGACCGCCTCGCCCGTGAAAGGGCCCGGCACATGGATCGGCACCCAGGCCGAGCCCGTGAAGGCGCCCCAGATCAGGAAGATCACGGCGATCGAGATGACGGAGGCCGAACGGTCCGCCTTGATCGCGCTCTCGTCACCGAAGGTCACGGTCTTGAGCGAGGTGAAATCCTGCAGCGCGGCGCGTTGCTTGCGGATCGCGGAGAGCGCGGCCCAGGCGGCGGTGAAGAGGGCGATGTAGACGATGAGAATAAGGAGCCCGGTCATTCCGCGGCCTCCATCCGTCCCATGATCTCCTCCTCCATGTCCCAGATCATCGTGAGGATCTCCTCGCGGGTGTCTCCGAAGCCGTCCGACTTCTTGACCTCGCGCAGATCCGCACTGACGCCCTGTTCGGCGAAGGGGAGGTGGTACTCTTTGTGAATGCGGCCCGGGCGGGGAGCCATCACGACCAGCCGCTCGCCGAGCAGAAGCGCCTCTTCCACCGAATGGGTGATCAGAATGATGGTCTTGCCCGTCTCTTTCCAGAGCTTGAGCACGAGGCCCTGCATCTTCTCACGCGTGAGTGCGTCGAGCGCGCCCAAGGGCTCGTCCATCAGGATGACATCCGGGTCATTCGCCAGGCAACGCGCCAGCGCCACGCGCTGCTGCATCCCCCCTGAAAGCTCATAGACCGCCTTTTCCTTGAAATCGCGCAGGCCCACGACCTCGAGCAGATGATCGGCGATCTGATCCCGCTCGCCCTTGGGCATCGACTTCATGCGGGGCCCAAAATCCACGTTCTCCCGCACGTTCATCCATTCGAAGAGAGCGCCTTTTTGGAAGACCATGCCGCGCTCGGCATCCGGACCTTTCACGGGGTGACCGTTCAGCATCACCCGGCCCTCGGTGGGGGCAAGAAAGCCCGCAACGATGTTGAGAAGGGTGGTCTTGCCGCAGCCCGATGGGCCGAGGACCGACATCAGTTCTCCGGTGCGGAGGTTGAGCGATACATCCTTCAGCGCCTGCACATGGGCGCCGTTGGGCAAATCG
>JBCCLX010000411.1:0-4023 GCA_039026635.1 Pseudomonadota bacterium | reverse complement strand
GCGTCGATCGAGCGCTTGCGCTGAGCTGGGGGGTGGCCTGCCATCTGATCTTCGGGCTGGCGGTGGCGGCGATGATCGCGGGCATGTGGCTTGGCATGCAGGCGGGGCTGGGCGTTGTCCCGCAGCCCTGGGCCTGGGCCGTCAACCTGCTGCTGCTCCTGCAGTTCCCGCTTGGCCATTCGATCCTGCTCTCGGCCCCGGGCCGGCGTGTCCTCTCGCGCTTGGCGCCGGCGGGGCGGGGGCCGGTGTTGGCGACCACGACCTATGCGCTGATCGCGTCCCTCCAGCTTCTGTCGATTTTCGCGCTTTGGACACCCTCGGGCATCGTCTGGTGGCAGGCGGAGGGTTGGGTGCTCTGGGCGATCACGGGGCTCTATGCCGGCGCCTGGCTCCTGCTCATGAAAGCCTCTTGGGACGCGGGGGCGGAGGTGCAGAGCGGTCTGCTCGGCTGGGTATCGCTCCTGCGCGGTGTTACGCCCCGCTTTCCGCCGATGCCGGTCACCGGTCTCTTCCGCCTGATCCGTCAGCCGATCTATGTGAGTTTCGCGCTGACCACTTGGCTCGTGCCGGTTTGGACGCCGGATCAGCTGCTGACCGCCAGCGTGCTCACGGCCTATTGTGCCCTTGGCCCGCTCCTAAAAGAGCGACGCTTCGATCGCCTGTTCGGCGCTGAGTGGCGCGCCTATCGCGCCGTGACGCCCTATTGGATACCGCGCCGGACCCGCCCCCGGGGCGCGAACCAGGATGGCAGCCGGGGCGCCGATCTGGCCGGCGCGGTTAGGCCTCGCTGAAGAGCCGGCCGGTCGCGCGCTCATAGACGTCGAGGGTGTGGCGCTGCATCGTGCGGGTTGTGAACTGCGCGTGGATGCGGGCGCGGGCGGACAGGCGCATATGCGCCTTCTCTGACTCGTCGAGCTGCAGGATCTGATCGATCGCCGCAGCGAGCGCCGCGGTATCGCCCGGCGGGTAGAGTAGCCCCGTCTCCCCATGGGCCACCGTTTCGCGCGCACCGCCGTGATCGGTGGCGACCACCGGGCGCCCCATGGCCTGCGCCTCCACAGCGACACGCCCGAAGGCTTCAGGCTCGATCGAGGCGGAGACGACGACGGAGGCGAGTTTATACGCGGCCGCCATATCCGAGACGGCGCCGGCCAGATGGACGAAATCCTCCACCCCATGCTCTCGGATCCGGCGTTCGAGCACGTCGGCATAGCCGGAGCCGCCATCCTCGCCCACGATCAGGACAATGAAATCGGGCCCACCCCGGCGCGCTGATAAGAGCCCCGCCGCCTCGATCAGGCTCTCGGCCCCTTTCCAGCGGGTCAGCCGGCCGGGCAGCATGACGACGGGGCGGGCATCGTCCAAAAGCCCCCAGCGCTCGGCCAGTCCCGCCGTGCGCTGGCCGCCAACGACATCCTCCGAGAACACCTCCACATCGGCGCCGCGGGGGATCACCACGATGTCCTCGGGCGCGACGCAATGGCGCTCGATCACCATGGCGCGGGTGTATTCCGAGACCGCGATCACTGGGCGGCCGCGCGCCATGATGCTGTTGTAGAAGCGCTTACCCGGGAAATCCTCGGAGTAGCTGCCGTGATAGGTCGTCACGAAGGGTACGCCGGCCCGTTCGGCCGCGCGCCAGGCCGACCAGGCGGGTGCGCGCGAGCGCGCATGGACCAAATCGACACCCTCGGCCCGGATCAGCCGCGTCAGCACCCCGGCGTTTTGCCAGATGTTGAAGGGGTTCTTGGTGGCGGCGTTCATCTCCACAAGCTCCGCCCCTGCGCGCATCAAGCGGGGCGCCAGTTGACCGCCGGCCGAGGCGACGAGGGCGCGGCCCCCCGCCTGCACGATCGCCTCGGCGATCTCGAGCGTACCCCGCTCGACCCCGCCGATCCCAAGCTGAGGGACGACCTGCAGGATCGTCAGCGGGCGATCGCGCCGCGACGCGCCATCCGGCCGTGCGCCCGGGTCCGCAGACTTGAGCGCTGGGCGCCGTCCGCTAGGCTGCGAACGGAAAAGAGACAGGATGGACGACACCGACATGGCGGCTCCAGAAACGCTCGACCTCGGCGCTGACAGGGTCATCGCTTACCATAGAACGCCCGGCGCCGGTGGGGGAATCGGGGCGGCAGGGATCCTTTTCCTAGGCGGGTTCCGATCGGACATGACAGGGACCAAGGCGCAACACTTGGAGGCCTGGGCCAAGGCCTCGGGCCGTGCTTTCCTGCGTTTCGACTACCGCGGGCATGGCGCAAGCTCGGCCGCCTTCGAGGATGGCGCCATCGGCGACTGGGCCGATGATGCGGCCGAGGTGTTGGCACGCCTGACCGAGGGGCCGCAGATCCTGGTCGGCTCCTCCATGGGCGGTTGGATCGCGCTCCTCCTCGCCCGCGCGCATCCCGACCGTGTGGCCGGCATCGTCGGCATTGCGGCCGCGCCTGATTTCACTGAGGACAGCATGTGGGCGGAACTCGACGAGGCGGGGCGGGCGCGGCTTCTCACCGAGGGTCGGATCGAGCTTCCGTCAGACTATTCCGATGAGCCCTATGTCATCACCCGCCGCCTGATCGAAGAGGGGCGGGAGCAGCTTGTCCTGCGCGATCCGCTGCCGCTGCCGATGCCCGTGCGGCTGCTCCATGGCACCGCGGATGTCGATGTGCCCGTCGAGCGGGGGCTCCTGCTGCTCGACCACATGGCGTGTCCGGACGCGTGGCTGACGCTTGTCAAAGGCTCGGATCACCGCTTTTCCGAGCCCGCGGATCTGGCGCTGATCGTCGAAGCGGTCGAGAGCCTGTCCTGAGCGGCTCAGAAAGCGATCGCCTCGCCGCGATAGTCTTCGAAGATGCCTGTCGAGGCCGGCCCGAGCGCGTCGAAGCGGGCGAGGAGGCCTGCGGCGGCAGTCCCCGTGTCGATATCGGCCGCGCTGCCGCCCATATCGGTGCGCACCCAGCCGGGGTGATAGGCGCCAACGGCGATGCCATCGCCGGCGAGATCCTGTGCGAGGTTGCGGGCGAGGTTCGTCGCCGCCGCCTTGGAGGCGCGGTAGATGTAGCTGCCCCCCGGTGCCCGGGCGCTCGACGCCATGATCGACGAGACGACCGCAATGCGCGGTGCCTTGGCGGCGCGCAGATGCGGCAGGAAGGCTTGGATTGTGAAGAAGACGCCGGCGACGTTGGTCATCAGCGTCGCCTCCCAAGCATCCGGGCCGAGGTCACCCCCGTCCATCCCGCCCCGCCCACGAAACTGTCCCGCATTGCAGATCAGAACATCGATCGGGTGCGCCGTCTGCTCGGCGGCCGCGGCCAGCGTCTCGGGCTCGGTCACATCGGCGGTGAGGGTGGTGAAGGCCGCGCCTCCGAGCGATGCCAGCTCAACGACCGCGGGCGCATTCGGATCGCGGACGGTCACGGTGACGCGGTCCCCGCGCGCGAGGGCTTGGCGTGCAAGCTCGGCCCCGATCCCTCGATTGGCCCCGGTGATCACCAGGTGCTGTCCGCCTGCTGCATCCGTCGCCATGCTCGCTCTCCCTTGCCGTTCTGCCGGTCGCGAGCGACATAGAGGGCGCGGCGCCAGCGGCCAGCACCGATCTCCGATGCTGCGCTGAGAACACCCTTGGAGACGTGAAATGACCCCCCATTACGCGCATGCCCTGATCATCGGTGCCGGCAGCGGCCTGTCCGCCTCTTTGGCGCGGCTATTTGCATCCAAGGGGCTCGCGGTGAGCCTTGCGGCGCGCGATCCGGACAAGCTCGCTGCATTGTCCTCGGAGATCGGGGCGGCGGTGCATGGCTGCGATGCGGGAGATCGGGCCGCGATTGCCGGGCTCTTCGCCGCGCTCGACAGTGGGCCGGAGGGGGCGCCGGATGTGGTCGTCTACAACCCCTCAGCGCGTCAGCGCGGCCCACTCGTCACCCTCGATCCCGCACAGGTGGAGGCGGCGGTGCAGATCACCGCACTCGGTGCCTTTCACACCGCGCAGGAGGCGGCCAAGCGCATGCTGCCCGGGCCGGCGGGGCAGGG
>JBCCLX010000410.1:0-4034 GCA_039026635.1 Pseudomonadota bacterium | reverse complement strand
GCCAGACCTACCGCCTACCCGCTGGCGCCTTCCTGGAGGTGCGCGACGGGCTCATCGCGCGGGTGACCACCTACTACAATCTCAAGGAATGGATCCGGCAGGTGAGCGCATGATGGGGGCAGGCCCATGCTGATCCAGGCGCTCGACCGGCGGGGCTGGGCTTTCCTGGCGCTGCTGCTGGTGGCGGCTGTGGCCGTGCCAGCCGGCAACCTGCTGATCCAGCCGGGCCAGGCGGGGCATGTCCCCTCCTTCGCGGTCGCGCTGATGGGCAAGTACCTGACCTATGCGCTGCTCGCGCTCGCGGTGGATCTGGTCTGGGGCTACTGCGGGATCCTGTCTCTCGGCCACGGCGCCTTCTTCGCGCTCGGCGGCTATGCCATGGGCATGCATCTGATGCGCGAGATCGGGGACCGCGGTGTCTATGCCAACCCCGACCTGCCGGACTTCATGGTGTTCCTCAACTGGCAGGAACTCCCCTGGTTCTGGTGGGGGTTCGACATGTTCTGGTTCGCCTTTCTGATGGTGATGCTGGTCCCGGGGCTCCTTGCCTTCGTCTTCGGCTGGTTCGCCTTCCGCTCCCGCGTTACCGGCGTCTACCTCTCCATCATCACCCAGGCGATGACCTACGCCCTGATGCTCGCCTTCTTCCGCAACGACATGGGGTTCGGCGGAAACAACGGGCTGACGGACTTCAAGGACGTGCTCGGCTTCGACCTGCAGTCCGATGCGACGCGCGCGGGGCTCTTCGTCCTCTCTGCCGCAGCCCTCGGCGCAGGCTATGTGATCGCCCGCCTGATCGTCACCTCGCGCGCCGGCAAAGTGCTGGTCTCGATCCGCGATGCCGAGAGCCGGGCGCGCTTCCTCGGCTACCGCGTGGAGGGGTTCAAGCTCGCCGTCTTCACCGTCTCAGCCATGATGGCGGGCGTGGCCGGTGCGCTCTATGTGCCCCAGGTCGGCATCATCAATCCGGGCGAGTTCAGCCCCGCCAACAGCATCGAGATCGTCGTCTGGGTCGCAGTCGGCGGGCGCGGTACGCTAGTGGGTGCCGCCCTCGGCGGTGTGGGTGTGAACGCCTTCGAGACCTTCTTCACCTCCTTCGCGCCCGACCAGTGGCTCTTCGCGCTCGGCGCGCTCTTCGTCGCCGTCACGCTCTTCCTGCCCCGCGGGATCCTCGGCGAGCTCGACGCATTGCGCGACCGCCACAGGGAAGAACGGCACGACCGGGTCCAGGCAGCGCTAGCACGACGGCGCGCAGTAATCGCATCAGCGGAGGAGTAACATCATGACGACGGCCGCCCTTCGAGCCCTTGCGCTGCTGCTCTCGCTCATCGCGCCTCTTCTGATCGCACCAAAAGCCGAGGCCGCGCTCCTTCGTTTGGAGACGTCTGGAACCTTTTCTGCGGGCACGACGCTCGATGCTACGCTCGATTTGAGCGGGCTAGACTTCATCTTCACCGCAACCTTCGACAATACCCTCGATTTTTTCCCTGGAACCGATGTCGGGTTTTTCGAGCCGATCACGGCCAGCTTCAGCACAGTCCCAGTCACGAAGATCGCGCTGGACCCGACCGACTTCACCGTGGCCTTCCAAGAGGGCCTCGATCCGGGCACATCCACACCATTTGTGCAGATCTTCTTCAGCGACCTGAATGGGGATCGGGGTTTCGTGAACACCTTCGAAGTGTTTCCGGCAGGCTTTGACGCGGATCGGCCCGGGACGGGCGCGTTCGCAACCTCAGAACTGTTCGCGATCGGTCTAGCCACAACCTACGCGACCCTTGACCAAGGTCTTTTGGTGACTGGGGGCATCGACGAGGCGACGAGCTTGAGGACGGCTACCCTGACCGAAGTGCCCCTGCCGGGTGGCTTTGCGCTCCTGACAGCAGGCCTCGGCGCCCTCCTCATGCGCCGAAGAGGGTGACGCCGTGGTGGGTCAGACACAGGCCGCGGGCTCGATCCTCTATCTCGACGCTGTCAACGTTAGTTTCGACGGGTTCAAGGCCATCAACGCGCTTTCCCTTGTGCTTCAGCCCGGCGAGATGCGCGCGATCATCGGGCCGAACGGCGCGGGCAAGACGACGATGATGGACATCATCACGGGCAAGACGCGGCCCGACAGTGGCGACGTGCTGTTCGACGGCGGGGTCGATCTCACGCGCCACGACGAAGCCTCGATCGCCCGCCTCGGCATCGGCCGTAAGTTTCAGAAGCCGACGGTCTTCGAGACTCATACCGTGGAGGACAACCTCCTCCTCTCCCTCACCGGGCGCCGCGGCGTGTGGGAAACCTTCGTCGCACGCATCACGGGGACCGAGGCCAAACGCATCGACGCGCTGCTCGAACGCATCCGCCTCGGCGACCGGCGCAGCGATCTCGCGGGCGCTCTCAGCCATGGTCAGAAACAATGGCTCGAGATCGGCATGCTGCTGGCGCAGGACCCGAAAGTCCTACTGGTCGACGAGCCGGCCGCGGGCATGACCGATGATGAGACCATGAAAACCGCCGATCTCCTGCGCGAGATTGCAGGCGATCACACGGTGATGGTGGTCGAACACGACATGGAGTTCGTGCGGGCCCTCGGCGTGAAGGTCACGGTGCTGCACGAAGGCTCGGTGTTGGCCGAGGGGTCCATCGATCACGTGAGCGCGGACCAGCGCGTGGTGGAGGTCTATCTTGGCCGCTGAGCGCAGACGCCCGATCTCGTCCACACTGGCTGCAACCTGGGTCCCGGGCTCGACCCGGGACCTCCTGGACCCCGCCGCCACCGCGAGGTCCCGGGTCAAGCCCGGGACTTTGGCGGCAACCGGAGCGCACGCCTCATGCTGAGTGTCAGCGGCATCGATCTGCACTACGGCTCGGCTCAGGCGTTGCGCAGTGTCGCCCTGCAGGCAATGCCGGGGCAGGTCACTTGTGTGCTTGGGCGCAACGGCGTCGGCAAAACCTCGCTCATCCGCGCCATCATGGGGCAGCAGCCGGTCTCCCGCGGGACCATCCAGCTGGGGCGGGAGGACATCACCCGCATGAGCCCCGCCGATCGGGCCCGTCGTGGTATCGCCCTCGTCCCGCAGGGGCGTGAGATCTTCCCGCTGCTGACCGTGCGCGAAAACCTGGAAACGGGCTATGCGGGCCTCCCGCGGGCCGAGCGTCGGGTCCCCGACGAGATCTTCGATCTGTTCCCGGTGCTCAGCGACATGCTGCGCCGGCGTGGCGGTGATCTCTCCGGTGGACAGCAACAGCAACTCGCCATCGGGCGTGCGTTAGTCACGCGGCCGAAACTGCTGCTCTTGGACGAGCCGACTGAAGGCATTCAACCATCGATCATCAAAGATATCGGCAGGGCCATCGATTACTTGCGCTCCCGCGGCGACATGGCCATCGTGTTGGTGGAGCAGTATTTTGAATTCGCCCGAGACCTCGCCGACAGCATCACCGTGATGGACCGCGGCGAGGTGGTGGTCGCGACCACACGGGCGGAAATGGACGAGGATGATGTTCGACGCCGCCTCTCTGTCTGAGACCGGCCGGCCCCTGCAACCACGGGCCGAAGGGAGCGTGCGGCTCACCGTCAAAGCCTCAGACGGCAGGACCCGGATCGACGGGCTTCGCCACCAGGGCTCGGCCAAATGCCTCGTCCCGCGGATCCCGGACAATGCCGACGGGCGCCTCGAGGGTGTGATCATCAACACCGCCGGCGGGATCACCGGGGGCGACCGCTTCGAGTGGCAGGCCGAGGCGGGGCCGGACACCCGCCTGAGCCTCACCACTCAAGCGGCCGAGCGCGCCTATCGTGCGCTACCCGGCGAGACCGGGCGCCTCGTCACCCGACTGACAGCGCGGCGCGGGAGCCTGCTCGCCTGGCTGCCCCAAGAGACGATCCTCTACGATGGAGGGGCCTTGGAGCGCCGGCTGATCGCCGATCTCGAGCCGGGCGCGCGGTTTCTTGCCCTCGAACCCCTGATCCTCGGCCGCGCAGCCATGGGGGAGACGGTGCGCTCCGCGCGCTTTGTCGATGCCTGGGAGATCCGGCGCGACGG
>JBCCLX010000409.1:0-4044 GCA_039026635.1 Pseudomonadota bacterium | reverse complement strand
GCGGGTGCTGGGCTGCCCGGTGGGACATTGCCGCCCGCCACGCTGCCCGACGGCGGCGCACTCGATGCCACTCCACCGGGCGCTAATCCACTGGGCGCCAATCCACCGGGTGACAGGCTGCTCGGGGCGAGACCGCCGGGCGGAGATGCGCTGGCGGCCGGGCGCGATGCCCCCGCAGGACTGCTCAACGCGCCGCCCCCGAGACCCGACAGACCAGGGCTCGCATCGCCGTCGCCGAGCGCTGCCGTATCGAACCCGCCAGCGCTGCCGGCGCCGGCCGCCGGGGCGGGCAGTCCTGGCACCGGGGCCGTACCGCCCCCCGGGGCGGAAACGGTCGGCGCTCTCGTCGGGGCATCGACGCTCGTGGCATCGAGCTGACCCTCGCCCGCGAAGGTCCCGCTCGTCGTCGGACCGGAGCGCCCACGCTCCTCGCGCACGGCCGCCGTCTCGACCTCCGGCGCATCGGCCCCCGAGGCGAGCGAGGCAGGATCGGTCGCCGCCCGCGTTGTCTCAGCGGGCGTCGGCGCCTCGCTCGGCCAGCGGTCCGCCGGCAACAGAGCCGCCGAGCCGATGATGAGGAGACCGGCAATGGCCGAACCACTGATCACACCGCGCAGCAGTCCGCCGACCCAGCCCCCTTCGCCGGTCCCGCCCTGTCGACCACGGCGATTTTGCCAGTTCTTACTCAAGGTACCCTCCGGCGCACCCTTCTGCCGCCGCCCGCTGCGGCCCCTCGCGTCGTCTTGCAGCCCGTCGAACCGCGCGTCGAAACGCCCGTCCGTTCCGACTCGCTCTCAGCCCGCGCCATCCCTCGGCGCGAAGGTGCCGCGCACCCGCTCGCATCGCAAGGCAACCCGCTGGCGCTTGACGCGAGCGCGCCGGGCACGTCATGACCTGTGGCACCGATGCGGTCACTGCCATGAGGCGCGGCCACGACGAGGGAGTATCGCGCCCCGGCCGGGCGCCAGCGGAAGCCGCGCATGATCCTGCTCATCGACAACTACGACAGTTTCACCTTCAATCTGGTCCACTACTTGGGCGTTTTGGGGGCAGAAGTGCGGGTGGAGCGCAATGACGCGCTGACCGCAACCGAAGCACTGGCGCTGAAGCCCAGGGCCGTCGTGCTTTCGCCCGGTCCCTGCGATCCCGATCAGGCTGGGATCTGCCTCGATCTCCTGCGCGAGGCCCCCGCAGCGCTGCCCGTCCTTGGCGTCTGCCTCGGCCATCAGGCGATCGGGCAGGTTTTTGGCGGGCGGGTCGAACGCTGCCACGAAGTGCTGCACGGCAAGCTTTCGACACTGACGCACAGCGGAACGGGTGTGTTCGAGGGCCTGCCCCAGGGCTTCGAGGCGACGCGCTACCATTCGCTGACGGTGGCGCCCGAGAGCGTCCCGGAGACGCTGGAAGTCACGGCGCGCTCGCAATCCGGCGTGATCATGGGGCTCTCGCATCGCACGCGGCCGATGCATGGCGTGCAGTTCCACCCCGAGAGCATCGCCTCGGAGCACGGGCACGCGATGCTCGCGAATTTCATGCGCATCGCAGGGCTGGAGCCGACGATGCCGGAGAAGGTTGTAACGCTCTCTGGGACAGGGCTTTCGGGGAAGGTGGCATGACCGGCGCAAGCGGCGATCTGCGCCCCTATATCCGGCAAGCCGTCGGCGGGCCGCTCGCGCGCGGGGAGGCCGAGGCCGCCTTCGGCATCATCATGGGCGGCGAGGCGACGCCGGCCCAAGTCGCGGGCTTCCTGATGGCGCTGGCGATGCGGGGCGAGAGCGTGGATGAGATCGCGGGTGCCGCCAGCGCGATGCGCGCCCGGGCCGCCCGCGTGACCGCCCCCGAAGGCGCGATCGACATCGTGGGCACCGGGGGCGATGGCAAGGGCACGCTGAACATCTCGACGGCGACCGCCATTGTCGTGGCCGGTGCTGGCGTGCCGGTCGCCAAGCACGGCAACCGGGCGCTCTCTTCCCGGGCAGGCGCTGCGGATGCGCTGAGCCAGTTGGGCGTCGAGGTGATGGTCCCGGCGAGCGTCGCTCAAGGGGCGCTCGCGGCCTGTGGGCTCTGCTTCATGATGGCACCGATGCACCATAGCGCGATGCGCCACGTCCAGCCCGTGCGCCAGGAGATGGGCGTGCGCACCGTTTTCAACATCCTCGGCCCGCTCACGAACCCCGCCGGCGTGCGGCGCCAGCTAACCGGCGCCTTCGCGCCCTATCTGCTGCGCCCCATGGCCGAGACGCTGCAGGCGCTTGGCTCCGAGACGGCCTGGCTCGTGCATGGCGGCGATGGCACGGATGAGCTCTCGATCAGCGGGCCGAGCAAGGTCGTCTCGCTGGAGGGCGGGCTCATCGAGGAGCGCGAGGTCGTGCCCGGCGATGCGGGCCTGCCGGTCCACCCCTTCGAGGCGATCCTGGGCGGTGCGCCGGAAGAGAACGCCGCGGCGCTGCGCGCGCTGCTCGACGGGGAGCCGAGCGCCTATCGCGATGCGGTGCTGCTCAATGCAGCGGCGGCGCTGGTCGTCGCCGGTCGCGCAGGCGACCTGCAGAGCGGGGCGGAGATGGCGGCAACGAGCATCGACAGCGGCGCTGCGCGCGAGAAGATCGCCGCCCTCGCCCAGTTCACCGCCGAGGCCGCCGCCTGCGAGAGCGGGTCGTGAGCAGGGATGCCTGCTCAGATTCGGGCCCAGAAGACGGCCCCTTTGAGGGCTCAGACACCGAGTGGCGCCAAAGGAGCAGCGCGTGACCACGATCCTCGACCGCATCAAAGCCTATAAGCTGGAGGAGATCGCCGCCGCCAAGGCCGTGCGCCCGTTGGCAGCGGTCGAGGCCGAGGCGCGCGCCGCCGCTCCCGTCCGCCCCTTCGCCGGCGCGCTCGACGCGGCCGTGGCCGAGGGACGCTATGGATTGATCGCCGAGATCAAGAAGGCCTCGCCGTCCAAGGGCCTGATCCGGGCGGACTTCGATCCGGCAGCCCTCGCGCGCGCCTATGAGGACGGCGGCGCCGCCTGCCTGAGCGTCCTGACCGACGGGCCGAGCTTTCAGGGCGCACCGAGCTATCTCGGTGCCGCGCGCGGGGCCTGCGCTTTGCCGGCGCTGCGCAAGGATTTCCTCTACGACCCCTATCAGGTCGCAGAAGCGCGCGCCTGGGGGGCGGATTGCATACTGATCATCATGGCCAGCGTCGAGGACGCGCTGGCCGCCGAGCTTGCCGATGCCGCCCGGCACTGGGGCATGGATGCGCTCTGGGAGGTGCATGACGCGGAGGAGCTTGACCGCGCGCTGGCCCTCGATGCCGGCTTTCTCGGGATCAACAACCGCGATCTGCGCAGCTTTGAGACGCGGCTCGAGACGACCGAGACGCTAGCACCCCGCGTCCCTGCTGGGCTGCCGCTCGTGGGTGAGAGCGGGCTGTTCGCGCCAGCGGATCTGGCGCGGCTGGCCGCTGCGGGCGTGCGCCGCTTCTTGGTGGGGGAGAGCCTGATGCGCGCCGAGGACGTTGCCGCCGCAACGGCCGCACTCCTCGCCGATCCCCTGCCCCTCAGCGACAGACCGGCCGCAGAATGAGCGGGTTCACCCATTTCGACGCCGAGGGCCGGGCTCAAATGGTCGATGTCGGCGATAAGCCCGCGACCAAGCGTCGGGCCACGGCTGCGGGGGCGGTGCGTATGGCGCCCGAGACGCTGACGATGATTGTCGAAGGTCGGGCCAAGAAGGGCGATGTCCTCTCCGTTGCACGCCTGGCCGGCATCATGGCCGCGAAGCGGACCTCCGATCTTATCCCCCTTTGCCATCCGCTCATGCTCACCAAAGTCGCCGTCGATCTGCGCCCAGCGCCCCCCGATCGCGTGGAGATCGAGGCCACGGTGGAGCTGACGGGACAGACTGGCGTGGAGATGGAGGCGCTGTCGGCCGGCAGCGTCGCGGGCCTCACGGTCGATGACAAGGTCAAGGCAGTCGACCGCGGCATGGTGATCGAGGCCGTCCGCCTGATCGAGAAATCGGGGGGTAAGTCCGGGGACTGGCACGCGGCATGACGAGGTCT
>JBCCLX010000408.1:0-4054 GCA_039026635.1 Pseudomonadota bacterium | reverse complement strand
GGCGGATTGTCCCCTGGCGCTCCGGGCATCTCGGGTCAGCTGATGGCCGATGTCCTGATCGAATTCATGGGCCCGGACGCCAACGAGCCCTTCCTCGCGGATTTCGCCAACAGGATCCGCAGTCGCTCCCCCGCGAGTGCCGCGCTCCTGCGGCAGCGGCTGGAGCCCGGGCCGGGGCCGGGCGACGGCGGGCCCGGCGATCTCGGGAACGGGTGATCCGATGGCAGGCGCGCAGCATCGGATCAGGCGGCTCACCCTGGTTGCTGAAGCAGCGTCCGGTCGCCCCAGCGCGCAGGCGGCCGCCGATACGCTTCGTCGCCGCCTGCCACAGCGACTGCCAGAACGTCTGACCGCCGCGCTTGATCGAGTGCTCTCAAAGCACTTCGGTACGGGTCGCCATTTGGTGATCGACCGGATTGATTGCGGCCCGATCGCCTTGGAGGAGGGCGCGACCGACACTCAGATCGCCCAGCTTGCCGAGGCTATCGGGGCCCGCGTGACGGCGGCTTGCGCGCGTCAGTCCGGTTTGGCTGGACGCGAGCGGGCCCGCGTCGCCCATTTCGAGAGCGAGGCTGACTACGCCGCTGCCTTTGCCATCGCCATGCAGGACCCGCAGGAGCGTCGCCATTGGGCCTGGGATAGCCTGCGCGCTGTTGCCAAGCCCGGCGTCCTGGCAACAGCCCTCGCCGCCGCCCAAAACCGCGCCCTGCCGGCGGCCCAAGTCTTCGTCGCCCTCGAGAGGCGCAAGGCGCTTATTCCGGCCGTCGATGCCGCCAAGCCCGAGGCCATCGAGGCCGCGTTGCACGCCTTGCGACGGCCATCGGCGACGGAGCCGGCTGCCGTGGTCAGTGGCCAGGTGGCTGACCGGAGCGACGACGCCGAGGCGGAGCACAGCTGGCAACCGGCTGGCACAAACGCGCTGGTGGCCGCTGTCGCCGAGGCGGCGCGTGCGCTCGGGGCAACGATGCCATTGGATGAGGCCGGGGCCGCACGCGCCATCATGGCCGAACCAGTGAACTGGCGTTCCCCCAAAGCTCTGGCCGAGGCGGTCGCACGTGGCCTTCGCGCCCATCTCACCACGACGACGGCGGCAGGCCGGTATCCGCCGAGCGCCAACCTGGAACGCGCCCTCGAACAGGCCCTGGCGACGGCTCTGCCCTGGCTCGACGCGGCACATCTTCTGCGCAGGCTTGCGCGTGAGGCGCCCGACGCACCGGCTGCGCAAGAAGGCGAGGGTGAGGGCGAGGGCGTGCCGGGCGGCTCCGATCTGGTGATCGATGCGCTTGCCGACAGCCTGGAACGCTTGGCAGCGCGTCTCAAGCAGGAGCCCCCCGCCAAACCCCTCACCCGCGAAGCCCTCGCGCTCCTTTGGCAGGTCAGCGTCGGGCGGGATCATCCTAGGCTTGCGGACATCCCAACCGCCTGCGACTGGATCCACCGATTCTGCGGCCTCGCGGGCAGCCCCTCCCTGCCGGTGGAAGCAAGCAAGCCAAAGCGGCACCGCATCGCGACCGTGGTGAGCACGCTGCTAGCGACCAGTCAGCAGACGATCGATCCGCCGGTCGGGCCGAGGGCAGCGCGGGCTCGCCAGGCCCTGCCGAGTGGCACGGTCAAGCGGGACGCTTCATCAAGGATGCAAGCGCTTGGAACAGAGGCGCTCGCCATTTCTGGCGCACCCGGGGCCACCACTGATCGCGCGGATCCGAGTGCTGTGGTCATCGAAGAAACGCAGGCGGCCGGGCTCTTCCTCCTGAGCCGCGCGCTCATCGATCTGCGTTTACGCGCCGCGCTGACGGTTGCACTGGCGGAGGAGAGGACCCTAGAGGCGCCGGAAATCACGCTTCGGAGAACCCTTTGGACGCTCGCCTTGGCCTGGTCCGCCCTTGCGGCTGGCGAAGCTGCGGGTGATCCGGGGATCCGACGCTTCGCAGGCCTCAGCCCCCAGGATCCGGCCCCAGACCCCATGGATGGCGCGCAGTGTGCCGCTGTGGCGTCAGCACTGCCAAGGCTGCCAGGGCCGGGCGGGGCGGCGGCAGCGAGCGGCACCGATCTCTCGGCCACCATCCTGGCAGCCTGGGGCTTCTGGCTGCGCGGTTTCGAGCGCTCCAGTCCGGACTTCCTGCTCGAGCGTTTCGTCAGGCGGCCTGGTCGGCTCGTCTTGCGCCGGGATCTGCTGCAGGTCGACCTCGCGCCCCGCCCCCTCGACCTCGTGCTGCGGCGGGCCGGCTACCTCGACGCCCTCGAACGGCCCGACTGGCTCGGGGGTGGCCGGCTCGCCTTCTCCATCGGAGACGGGTCATGACCGTCCACAGCATCCTCCCGGGCTTTGCCAGCAGCGAGGCGCATGTCGCAGCGGAACTGGCGCGCGGTACGCTCCTCCTGCGCGCGCTTCTGGCGCAGCATGCCGCGGAACTGCCGGCAGATGCGGATCCGACCCGTTGGGGTCTCTCGGAAGTCACCCCCCGCGAGGTTGCAGCCTTTATCGAGGGCGCGCCAAGCACAGAGCAACCGCTGCGCGCCTGCCCCGCGGCCCGTCCGTTCTTGGAGGAGGCGGCGCGGCACCGTGCCTGGATCGATGCGACGCTTGCTGAGACCGGGGTCACGCTCCGCCTAGAGCGCCTTGTCGGCCGTCTCGGGCTCGATGCCCGAAGCCGGGACGCGCTGATCCTGCTCGCCCTCGCCGAGCGGGACGAAAGCTGCCGCCGCATGATCGCCTATCTGCACGACAACGGCGCGCGACCTTGGTTTTCGGCCGCGCTCCTGGCACGCGCGCTGCCCGATGGCGACGCCAGCGTGCTCTTGCCGGGCGCGCCTCTGGCCGACTGGCGATTGCTGCGCGAGCCGGGGGGTGAGCCGGGGATCATGCCCACCCGCTTGCGCCTCGACTGGCGGGTCGAGCGCTACTTGGCCGGGCGTGACCCGGTGCCGCCTGAGCTGTCGGAAACGATGCTCGATCCGGCAGGCTGGGACCTGCCCGAGGCCGCCCTCGACGCGGCGGTTCTGCGCCAGGTGGAGGCGTGGCGGCGCGCTGCAACGCTCGGCGATGCGGGCCCGCTGGTTCTCGAGGGGCGCGATGGCGCGGGACGGGCAGCTCTGGCGCTTGCCGCTGTCGAGCGGCACGGCGGGCGCGCCCTGTTGCTCGATGCAGGCTGTCCGGCGGCTGTGCAAGATCCGGTGGAGTGGCTGCGCATTGCCTGTCGCGAGGCGGTCCTCGGCGAGGCGACCCTGGTGCTCGTGCGCGCGGATGGCTTGCTGGCCGATGCAGCCACGCGCCACGCCATGGCAGCCCTTTTCGACCGCCTACTGTTCCCTGACGCCTTCCCAGTCGCGCTCCTCGTGAACCAAGGCCCGACGCCCGCCACCAGACGGCCCGCCTTGCGGCTCACGCTGCGCGAGGCGCGCGGCGATGAGGCGGTGGCGCGATGGCGCGCCGTTCTCACCGCGTCGGGCCAAGGGGAGAACGCAGCCCTGCAGGATCTCGGCATCGCGGTGGCCTTGGGGCCGCGGCAGATGGGAGAGGCCCTGCGCAAAGCCGCCTGCCTGGCCCAGCTCGACGGCCGGCCGGCACTTGGCCGACGGGAGGTCGAACGCGCCTGCCGCGACGTCCTCGCCGGCACGCTCACGCGCTTTGGCCGGCGCCTCGCCCCCGAGGGCGAAGCGGATTTCGACGCCCTCGTTCTGCCGCCACGCCAAAGCGCGCAGATCGCCGAGATCCGGCACCGGATGCGCCACGGTCGCGCCGTGCTCGACCGGATCGGCGGAGCGACCGGCACCCGTCGTGGCCGCGGCTTCACGGTGCTGTTCAGCGGGCCTTCGGGCGCGGGCAAGACCATGGCCGCCGAACTCCTGGCCCTAGACCACGGCGTGGAACTCTACAGCGTCAACCTTGCTGAGGTGGTGAGCAAATGGGTGGGTGAGACGGAGAAGCATCTCTCCGCCCTCTTTCACGAGGCCCGCTTGTTGGGCGCCGCTTTGTTCTTCGACGAGGCCGATGCTCTGTTTGGCAAGCGCGGCGAGGTGAAGGAGGCGCGGGATCGCTGGGCCAATCTCGAGG
>JBCCLX010000407.1:0-4057 GCA_039026635.1 Pseudomonadota bacterium | reverse complement strand
CTTCGATCCTCTCGGCACTGTCCCTCAAAGGATCGGACCCGAAGGCGAGCGGGCCCTTCATCGTGCGCGATGGGCGGCTGGCGATCCGGGAACCGGATCTCTTCGAGCGCGAGCCGCGCACGATCCTGGAGCTCTTCCACGAGGCAGCGCGCGCCGACGCCCGGATCCATCCCACCACGACCCGCGCGGTCACCCGCGCGCTGGATCGTATCGACGACGATCTGCGCGCCGATCCAGAGGCGAATGCCCTCTTCCTCTCGCTGCTGACGGATCGGCAGAACGCGGATTGGCTGCTACGCCTCCTGAACGAGACCGGGGTGCTGGGCCGCTTTCTGCCTGAGTTCGGCCGGATCGTCGCGCTGATGCAGTTCAATATGTACCACCACTATACGGTGGACGAGCACACCATAGAGACGATGCGCACCCTGGCGCGGATCGAGCGCGGGGAGGCCAGCGACGAGCACCCGGTTGCCGCCGAGATCGCGCGCCAGGGGATCAACCGCCGCGTCCTCTACGTCGCCCTCCTGCTCCATGACATCGGCAAGGGCGGCCCGCGGGACCATTCGGAGGTTGGCAGCGAAATCGCCGCTGCCGTCTGCCCGCGCCTCGGCCTCAGCGAGAGCGAGAGTGCGCTTGTCGTCTGGCTCGTGCGCCATCACCTCCTCATGTCCGACGTCGCGCAGAAGCGCGATATCGCCGATCCGGTCACGGTGCAGGCCTTCGCGCAGGAGGTTCAGAGCCCCGAGCGGCTGCGTCTCCTCTTGATCCTCACCGTCTGCGATATCCGGGGTGTGGGCCCTGGTGTCTGGAACAACTGGAAGGCGCAGCTGCTGCGCAAGCTTTATTGGGACACGCGCGGGTTCCTCACGGCGGGGGGCGATGTGCTCTCGAGCCAGGCCGCCCGCGTTCAGGAAGCGCGCGAGTCCCTCGCGACGGCCCTATCGGGCTGGGCGGCGCCGGCGCGGGAGGCGGAGCTTGAACGGCACTACCCGCAATATTGGCTCGGCCTCGACACCGCCGCCCATTTGCGCTTTGCCGAGCTGGAAGCCATGGACAGCGGCGCCGATGCGCCGAGCCGGATCAACACCCATTTCGTGCCAGACCCGGCGCGCGACGTTACGGTGGCGTATCTTTATCTCCACGACCACCCTGGCCTCTTCGCGCGCATGGCTGGGGCCTTCGCGCTGTCGGCTGCCAGCGTCGTCGATGCGCGCAGCTATACGACCAACGACGGGATGACCTGCGCGGTCTTCTGGATCCAAGATGCCGATGGTCACCCCTTCGAGGAAACGAGGCTGCCGCGCCTGCGCCGCGCGATCGAGCGCACGCTACGGGGCGAACTCGTGGCGCATGACGCCATTGCGGAGAAGGTCCGGCCGCGGGCGCGTGAAGAGTCCTTCCACGTGCCCACCACCGTGGTCTTCGATAACGAAGCCTCCGAACTCTACACCGTGATCGAGGTGAATGCGCGGGACCGGATCGGGCTTCTCCACGCGCTGGCCCGCACTCTGTCGGGGCGCAATGTCAACATCTTCACCGCGATCATCGCCACCTACGGCGAACGCGCCGTCGACGTGTTCTACGTGAAGGACATTTTCGGCATGAAGATCCGCAACCCGCAGAAGCAGCGGGCGATCGAGAGCGCAATAGTCGAGGCCATCGAGGCGAATGACGCCGCCTACCGCGATCAAGGGACTGGTTGACGGCTGCATCACGATCGGCATCTTTCTTGGTAGCGTGATTAAACCACGACGCGTTAGCTCCCGCGTCATCGGCTCCAGCCCGCGCAGGCGTCCGTTGCATCGCCTGCATCAAGGCTCTGCATCCGGCAATTTTTGTGCCGCCGACAAGGAGACCAGACGGCATGCAGGCGGCGAGAGGCATCGCAATCGGCGGAACGGCTTCCTTGGAGAACGGCTGGCCGCAGGGCATTCAGAGCTTTATCGATGCGTATCTCGACATCGTCTTCATCTCGGATCCGCAGGGCCGCGTTCTCTACGTGAACCGCGCCTTCCAGAGCATCACCGGCTATCCCGATGAGGCGGTGCTGGGGCGGCGCCCCGGGGAGCTCCTGCGCTGCGCGGAGACGGACCCGCTCACGGCCGCGGCCATCGACAATGCGATTGCCGAGCATCGCGCGCTCGAATGCGATATCGTTAACGCGCGCCGCGATGGCACGCTCTACTATGCCGAGGTGCGCCTCACCCCGATCATGCGCGCCGATGGGACAGTGGAAGGCATGCTGTTTGCCGAGCGCGACGTCACGCAGCTCTATGAGGAGAGGGCTCGACGCACCGAGGCGGAAGAGGAAAGCCGCCGGCTGCGCGATCAGCTGCGGGTCGCCATCGACACGATCCCTGACGGCTTAGTCCTCTTCGACGCCAACGATCGCTTGGTGATCAGCAATGACCGCTATCACGAGATCTACGACGATGATGACGCCTTCGATCCCATGGCCGGCTTTGCCGAGCTGGTCCGTCGGGACATCGCGCGCGGCAAGTTCCCCGATGCCGCCGGGCGGGAGGAAGCCTGGCTGGCAGAACGCGTCGCCTCCTTCCGGAACCCAGGCGACCCGGTCATTCAGCGGCTCGACGACGGCACCTGGCTGCGCATTACCGAAAGGCGCACCCTCGACGGCGGCCTCGTCAGCCTGCGCACGGACATCACCGAACTGCGCGAGAAGCAGCTCGAGCTCGAACGCATCAACGCGGAGCTGAAGGCCGCTCTGGCCGCGCAGGCGGCCGCGGAGGAGCGCTTCTTCGACATCGCCGCGATCAGCGCCGACTGGTTCTGGGAGCAGGACCATGAGCTGCGCTTCACCTTCATCTCCGAGAGCCTGCGCGACAGCACCGGACACGACCCGCGCTACACCATCGGCGGCAGGCGCGAGGACATCGCGGCAGCCGAGATCGTGTCGCCCTACTCCGGCAACCCGGACTGGCTGGAAGAACGGATCAGTCGGCGGGAGCCCTTCCAGGACTTCGTCTACCAGCTCTCCCCGCCGCTCGACGGCGGGGGGCGCAGCTGGGTGCGCATCAGCGGCGCGCCGATCTTCGACAATGCCGGCACCTTCAAGGGCTATCGCGGCGTCGGCAGCAACATCACGCCGTTGATCGAAGCCCGCCAGCGCGCGGAGGAGGCGGATCGCGCCAAGTCCGAGTTCCTGGCCACGATGAGCCATGAGATCCGCACGCCGATGACGGCCGTGATCGGCCATGCCGAGATGCTGGTCCGAGAGAGCGATCCGGCACGCGTCGCCGACCATGCCCGCACCATCGGTGAGGCCGGCGCGATGATGCTGTCGCTGGTGAACGACTGCCTGGACCTCGCGCGCATCGAGCAGGGGCGCCTGCTGCTCCGGACGAACACGCTGACGCCCGCGGATCTCGTCGAACGCGTCGGCCGGCTCCTGCGCCCGCAGGCGGAGGAGAAGGGGCTAGAGATCACCTTCGTGGTCTCGGCCGCCGCACGCGCACCGCGCCTCGGCGATGAGACGCGTCTCATTCAGATGCTGACCAACCTCGTGGGCAACGCCATCGCCTATACCGATGAGGGGCATGTCGAAATCTCTGCCGATGTGGATGAGGAGGGCCGCGTTCTCTTCGGGGTCTGCGACACGGGGCCGGGGCTGACGCAGGCCGAAGCTGAGTGTCTCTTCGAACGCTTTGCCCAAGGCCCGCTCGCGAACCAGCAGGGAGGCAGCGGTCTCGGCCTGGCCGTCGTGAACCAGCTCACGGGACTGATGGGCGGCACCATCCACATTCGAGCCTGCACCGACCACAACGGCGGGACCAAGATCACCCTTACACTGCCGCTCGTCATGGTCGCAGACGCAGAGCAGGACGACCCCTTAGCGTCCACGCCGGATAGCGCCGCACCGGCGCCCTCCCTGCCCAGGCGCGTCCTCGTTGTCGATGATGTCGCGCTCAACCGGGAGATCATGGGGTTGCTGCTCGACGCGCTCGGTGTGGAGCATGTGATCGTCGATAGTGGGCCGGCCGCACTGTCGGTTGCGCAGACCGAGCCCTTCGATGCCTATCTCGTCGATATCTCCATG
>JBCCLX010000406.1:0-4064 GCA_039026635.1 Pseudomonadota bacterium | reverse complement strand
GGTTGAAGGCACTCAAAAAACCATAGCGTGCGCCCGAGTATTCGAAGAGCACCATATACCCATCGGCCAGCACCAGCGCCGCGCGAAACGGGTTGTGACTGTTCCAGAGCTGCATGTTGGTGCTGTCGGTGGCGTAGCGGATGTTGAGCGGATCGAACATCAGGACGCCGCCGAGATCCCGTGCCGCCAGCGCCTGGGTGAGCCGCTCCAGCCGATAGGCACGCATGGCCGACAGGTCAGGCAGCTCGAGGCCCGCGTCGGCAAACTCCGACAGCGCAAGCGCCGTCGGCCCGATCTCGACACGGTCGTGGCCTTGTCTGCCCGTCGCCGGGCAGCGGTCCTCGCGATAGGGGTCGATCTTGCGGCGCGGTGCGGCGGCTGGATCTTCGAGCGGCATGGCCATCCTCCCTGTTCTCTGCGGAGCGTGACCGCTGCCGAAGCGCCTGGGACGTGGAAATGCGGCGCGCGCTGTCGTTTTCAGATCTTGGTCTCGCGAAAGTTCAGACGGCATGTCTGCCCCGCTTAAGCCAATCGAAAGCCCGGACTGCGAGAAGCGCTGGGATGGTAGCGGTAGCCGGAAGGGGCGGGCGTGGCGCAAGATGGGCATCGAACCGTGACGAACGGGGCGCAGACAAGGCGGGAGGCTAACACGTCCCCTCCGGGTGCGGATGCGATCCGGGCGATCGCAGCGGCGGCGGTTGACTGCGCTCTGGTCCTTGATGCGGGGGATCGCGTGCATTGGGCCGGGCCGGGGTTTCTCGGACGGACGGGGTTGACCGATCAGTCGTTGCGGGGCCGACCGCTGAGTGACGCCTTGGCGCGGCTGGGGCAGAGCATCGATCCCCATGCGGAGACTGAGGTCCTGAACCAAGGGTATGGGATCCTGCGCTTTATCCCTCTGCCTGAATCCGTAACGGCGACGAGCGGCGCCATGGGCGCTGTGGATCGGGAGACGGGCGAGATCTCCTTCCAAGCCGTCATGCGTCCGATCCCGACCGGCGGTGTGCCGAGTGAAGGCCGCGTCCTGGTCTTGATGGAAGTCACCGCGCTGATGCAGCGCTTGGCTGAGGCCGAGGCGGCGCGGGCGGCCATCGAGGAGCGTCTGCGGCTCGACAGCGAAACGGGCCTGCCGAACGAAGGCCGGATGCTCGAATACATCGCCGATGCGCTGGAAGTGCCGTCGGGAGCGACGAAATCGACCTCGGTGGGCCTGCTGATCGTCGAGATGATGGAGCATCGCCAGCTCGTGGATCTCTATGGCGCTGTGACGGGGCGTCGTGCCATCCGGGCCCTGGCGGAAGCGCTTGAGCAGGGGCTTGGCCCGGGCGATGTGCTCGGGCGCCTAAACGAACAGGAATTCGCGATCCTCGTGCCGGAGGTCTCCTCGCGCCGGGCCCTGGTGCACAAGGCGGAGAAACTCTCGCGCGGTCTTGGGATCGAATTGAAGACGGATATGGGCGCGGCCCATGTCTCCTCGCTGATCGCCATGGCCGAGATGCCGGCCGGCGAGGGAGGGGCTGAGCAGCTGCTCACCAACACGCGCATCGCCCTCGGCTTCCGCGACCTGCAGCGCCGCCCCGGTCAGATCCGCGCTTATGAGAGCGAGATGCGCTCGGCCTTGGAGGCGCGCAGCCGTACCTATAACGAGCTCTTCGCCGCCCTCGACAACGATGAGATCGAGCCCTTCTTCCAGCCCCAGGTCCGCTTGGAGGACCGTTCGGTCGTCGGCTTCGAGGTCTTGGTGCGATGGCGCCATCCAGAGCAGGGGCTAGTGCCCCCGGGGCTCTTCCTGGAGATCGCTGAAGAGACCGGGCTCCTGCCTCGGATCGACGATATCGTCATGCAGAAGGCGATGGCCTGCCTCGGCGAATGGCACCGCAATGGCTTCCCAGAGAGCCGGATCTCCCTCAATTGCACGGGCGAGGCGCTCCGCGACCCGGATTTTGTCGATCGCCTGATGGTCGAGATCGACAAGAACGGCCTCGAGCCTCGCCATGTCGCGCTCGAGATCCTCGAAACCGTGCTCTTCGGGGGCGAGCAGGACGCAGCCCGCATCACGCTAAAGCGGCTGCAGGAGCTGGGCTTCTACCTCGAGATCGACGATTTTGGCACCGGTCAGGCGTCGATCTCGCATCTGATCACGCTCAACGCCGATGCGGTGAAGCTCGATCGCTCGCTCGTTCGCGACATCGTGGAGGACAAGGCGTCTCGCATGGTGGTCGAGGCGACGGTCGCCTTGTCGAGCAATCTTGGGCTGACCACTCTGGCCGAGGGGGCCGAGGATGAGGAGCAGATGGCGCTCCTCCTCTCGCTCGGCTGCGAACTCGTTCAGGGTTTTGGCATCGCACGCCCCATGCCCTTCGAGGACACGACGAAATGGCTGAGGGCCCATGGGGAGGGCACCGGGGCGGCAGCCGACCCCAAGAGCCCGCCGAGCACTGCCATCGCCAGCTAAGCGGGCCTGCCTGCACCGTGATCGCAGCACTGGGCCTGACGGGCCATTTCCCGTCCGCGTGCTCCCGCGGCTCGTCCGGCGGATCGAAGGCGGCCATAGACGGACTGTCTCATCAAGCCGAGTGATGACGGCCGCCGTCGATCTGGTCAGCTCGGCTATGGCTCTAGCCCAGGCCTTCGCTTCTAGGAGATGGGCGGTCGGCTCTTGATGCTCTATGATAGGCGCATGGGAGCATGGAGCAGGCCATGACAGAGAGATTGGAAGAGGACGGGGTTGAGGCCGAAGTGCTGGGCGAGGATGCACCCGGGCCGCGCCCCGGCGCACGGACGATCCGTGCGCCCGGATGGGTCGGTCGCAATCGCAGTCTGATCGAGAACGGTCAGGAAATGGCGCGGATGGCAGTTCCCTTCCTGCCCCCGCCGGCCCGGCTCGGTGTTGTCGCGGCAAGCCTCGCGGTTGAGGGGCTGCTGACGGTTGAGGACGCGCGGACGGGTCGGGTCCGCGGTGGCGATGCGGGGCTGCGTGGGGTCGGGATTGCGCTCGACGCCCTGGGGCTCGCGGCAGCCGCGCGCCTCGCCCCCGCACCGATCCTGCGCCATGCGGGCCGCATCGCTGCCGTCCGCGCGGTCTTCGCCCGGATCGAGATGGAGCGTCGGCCGCTGGCCTGATGCTCGCCTGGCCCGCGATGGCGGCGCTCTAGAAACAGCAGCGATCGCGGGCCAGGGTCACGCAAGCACAGGGGATCGTGCGGTGAGCGCTTCCCCACGGGCGAGTGCCGCCCGGGCGTCGACGCTGCGCCCCCGTGCCTCGAGCGCTGCGGCATAGCGCAGCCAGCCCCAGACACCGCCGGGCTTTTCGGCCACGCGCTCGGCGAGCAGGAGCGAGGCCGCCCCCGTCTCCCCCGCCTTCAGCGCCGCCTCGATCAGCAGCATGCGAAAGACGTCGCGCTGGGCATGACTGCCGCCGATGGGCCCGATGTCGTAGCGCACGGGGTTCATGGCCGCGAAGGCTTCGACGGGCCGCCCGCTGCGCAGCGCGATCATGCCCCTGGCGAGCGCCAGCCCGACATCGGCGACGACCTTGCCCTGGGTCGTCTCCTTCTCCGCCCAGGCCTCCAGATGCGCCATCAGTCGGCTCACATCCGCCTGCGCGCCGGCGGAGACCAGCGCCATCAGGTAGTGGAGCGAGACGAAGATCAGCTCTTCGTCCTCCGCCCGCTTGGCGGCCACATCCGCGAGCACCTGCCAGCGCGGGCCCACGTCCAGGCCGTGCAGCTCGAGCCGCCAGAGCATCGAGGACGCGTTCAACATGTCGAGATAGAAGCCGCTGTCGGGCTCGGCACCGAACTGCGCATCGTAGAGCGCCAGAACCTCGGCATCCTGCCCGCTCTCAAGCAGATAAAGCCCGCGATGCCAGTGCAGGTGGTAGCGGAAGTTGTTGACCTCCGACCAGCGGTGCTCGATCCCGCCCGTGAAGGCGAGACCTTCCTCCGCCCGTCCGGTCATTTCCAGGGCATGGGCGACTGCATGGACCGACCAGGCATCGGCCGGGTTTTCCTCGACGGCGATGCGACCATGCTTCTCAGCGCGCCCATAGTCGCCGGACTCCT
>JBCCLX010000405.1:0-4089 GCA_039026635.1 Pseudomonadota bacterium | reverse complement strand
GCTGACGATGGTGATGTCCGAGCCCTCCCGCGCGATGCGGGCCTTGCCGAGCGGCACGGTGAAGTCATCGAGGTCGGGCACGTCGAAGGACTTGCCGTAGAGGATCTCGTTCTCGAGGAAGACCACTGGGTTCGGATCGCGGATGGCGGATTTGAGGAGCCCCTTGGCGTCGGAGGCCGTGTAGGGCTGCACGACTTTGAGGCCCGGGATGTTGCTGTACCAGGCGGCATAGTCTTGGCTGTGCTGAGCGGCCACGCGGGCGGCGGCGCCGTTCGGGCCACGGAAGACGATGGGACAGCCCATCTGCCCGCCGGACATATAGAGCGTTTTCGCGGCCGAGTTTAGGATGTGGTCAATCGCCTGCATGGCGAAGTTGAAGGTCATAAACTCGACGATGGGCTTGAGGCCGGCGAAGGCCGCACCGACGCCGATACCGGCAAAGCCATGTTCGGTGATCGGCGTGTCGATCACGCGCTTGGCGCTGAACTCTTGCAGCAGGCCTTCGGTGATCTTGTAGGCGCCCTGATACTCGGCGACCTCCTCGCCCATGACGAAAACATCCCCGTCGCGGCGCATCTCCTCGGCCATGGCATCGCGGAGCGCGACGCGCACGGTCTGGCTGGTGACAGGCGTGCCCTCGGGCCAGTCGGGCCCGACGACATTGGCTTCCGGGGCGGGCGCGGCAGCAGCGGCGGGCACGGCGGCTGGGGCAGGGGCAGGGGCTTCGGCGGCGGGTGCTGGCGCTTCGGCCACGGCCGCAGGAGCTGCCGCGCCGTTGGCTAGCGCGCTCGCGTCCTCGCCTTCCTCCAGCAGCACGGCGATGGGCGTGTTCACCTTCACCGCGTCGGTCCCTTCGGCGATCAGGATCTTGCCGATGACGCCTTCGTCGACGGCCTCGACCTCCATGGTTGCCTTATCGGTCTCGATCTCGGCGATCACATCACCGCTCGAGACGCTATCGCCTTCTTTGACATTCCATTTCGCCAGCTTCCCTTCCTCCATCGTCGGAGAAAGCGCAGGCATCAGCACTTCGATGGTCATTGTCCCGGCTCCTCCCAGAGCTCTTAAAACCAGGCTCTTCAGGCGTAGACGTCGGTCCAGAGTTCCTCGGGGCTGGGCTCCGGGCTCTCCTGGGCAAACTTGGCGCTTTCGTTGACACGCGCCTTCACCTTCTTGTCGATCTCTTTCAGCGCGTCCTCATCGGCGACGCCCTCGTCGATCATGCGCTTTTTCAGCTGTTCGATGGGGTCGCGCGTCTCGCGCATTTTGGAGACCTCGTCGCGGGTGCGGTACTTGGCGGGGTCCGACATCGAGTGGCCGCGGTAGCGATAGGTCATGCATTCGAGGATGTAGGGGCCCTTGCCGGCGCGGCAGTGATCGACCGCGCGCGCGCCCGCCTCGGCGACCGCGATCACATCCATGCCGTCGACTTCCTCGCCCTTGATGCCAAAGGCGTTGCCGCGTTCGAAGAGCTTTGCCGAGGAGGTCGAGCGCTGCTGGGCCGTGCCCATGGCGTATTTGTTGTTCTCGATCACAAAGATGCAGGGCACTTCCCAGAGGGCGGCCATATTGAAGGTCTCATAGACCTGGCCCTGGTTGGCCGCGCCGTCGCCGAAATAGGTGAGGCACACGTGGTCGTTGCCGCGATACTTGTTGGCGAAGGCGAGCCCTGCACCCAGTGGCACATTGGCGCCGACGATCCCGTGGCCGCCGTAAAACTCCTTCTCTTTCGAGAACATATGCATGGAGCCGCCCTTGCCCTTGGAGTAGCCGCCCTCGCGCCCCGTGAGCTCGGCCATCACGCCATTGGGGTCCATGCCAGCGGCCAGCATATGGCCGTGGTCGCGATAGGTGGTGATCACCTGGTCGCCCTGTTTGCAGTGGCTCTGCAGCCCGACGACGACGGCCTCTTGGCCGATGTAGAGATGGCAGAAGCCGCCGATCAGCCCCATGCCATAGAGCTGCCCCGCCTTCTCCTCGAAGCGGCGGATGAGAAGCATGTCGCGATAGTACGCCTGCATCTCCTCGGGCGAGGGGCTGTTGGATACAGCCTTGGGCTTCTTTGCGGTCCTGGCGGCCATTGTCTCCTCCGATCCTATCGATGCGGCGCGGTCCGGCATCTGCTTGGCCGGTCAGGCGCTTAGGCGGGTTCGAGAAGCGTTTCCGCTCCCCGATCTCTCCCCGACCATGACCGACGCTTCTTCGCGATGCAACGCCGCACTCTTGATATGTCCAGGAAGCCAGCTATGCGTCTGCGCCCTGGCCGTAATTGATCGAGGACAAGAAGGCGTGCAGTTGCACCGGCGCCGGTGATGCGGCGCGGGCGGTTGTCGCAGGGCAGCCTTAGGATCAGGGTTAGGGACGGACCACCAGCTCGTCGCTCCGCGCGAAGCCGAGGACCGCACGGGCCCGCTCATCCAGCAGGTCGAGATCGAGGTAATCAGGCCCAAGGCGGCGGACGAGATTAGCCATGCGCGCGCGTTCGGCCGAGACGATCGAGAGTTCTGCCTCCAGCAGCGCGATCTCGGCGCGCGCTTCTTTCAGCGCACGCCAGCCACGCTCCCCTTCAAGGGCGCTATGCGCGAAGACCAGGGCAATACCGAGCAGCAGCACGGAGACACCCGGTCCCGCGATCTGCCGCCAGTCCATCCTGCCCATGTCAGCCTCCGCACGCTTAACGGAAACCGAAGATGGCAGAGGAGCTATGGAGTTACAAAGCTTTGATCATACAGCGGGCGGCGGCTCGCCTCAGTGTTCCCCCAGCGGCACAACGGATGTCCCCGCGTACTCCGCTGCACTGCCGAGCTCTTCCTCGATGCGCAGGAGCTGATTGTACTTGGCCAAGCGATCCGAGCGCGCAAGCGAGCCCGTCTTGATCTGCCCGCAATTGGTGGCGACGGCGAGATCGGCGATGGTCGTATCCTCGGTCTCGCCCGAGCGATGGGACATCACGGCCGTATAGCGCGCCTGATGGGCGAGGTTGACCGTCTCCAGCGTCTCGGAAAGCGTGCCGATCTGATTGACCTTGACCAGGATCGAGTTGGCCGTGGCGAGATTGATGCCCTGGCCGAGCCGATCGACATTGGTCACGAAGAGATCGTCGCCGACAAGCTGGCACTTGCGCCCGATCACTTCCGTGAGCAGGGCCCAACCATCCCAATCATCCTCTGCCATGCCGTCTTCGATGGAGATGATGGGGTAGTCATCGACGAGCTTCTGCAGATAGGCGGCCATGTCCCCATAGCCCATCTCCAGCCCCTCGCCCTTGAGTTTATAGAGCTGTGCCTCCGCGTCGTAGAATTCCGTGGCAGCGGCATCGAGGGCCAAGTGCACATCCTCGCCGGGCTTGTAACCGGCTTTCTCGATGGATTTGCAGATGAAATCGAGCGCTTCGCGGGCCGAGCCGATATTGGGCGCAAAGCCGCCCTCGTCACCCACATTGGTGTTATGCCCGGCCGCTTTCAGCTCCTTTTTGAGCGTATGAAAGACCTCGGCCCCGCAGCGCAGCCCCTCGCGAAACGAGGACGCGCCCGTGGGCATGATCATGAACTCCTGGATATCGATCGGGTTATCTGCGTGCTCCCCGCCGTTGATGATGTTCATGAGCGGCACCGGCAGCGTGCGCGCCGACACCCCGCCGACATAGCGGTAAAGATCGAGGCCGGAGGAGGCGGCCGCCGCCTTGGCCACCGCGAGCGACACGCCGAGGATCGCATTGGCGCCGAGGCGGGCCTTGTTGGGGGTGCCATCAAGCTCGATCATCGCAAGGTCCAGCGTCTTCTGTGCGAGGCCGTCGACGCCGGCGAGCGCCTCGAAAATCTCGCCGTTCACCGCGTCGCGGGCCTTCTCGACGCCTTTGCCGAGATAGCGGGCCGCATCGCCGTCGCGCAGCTCCACAGCTTCATGCGCGCCGGTAGAGGCGCCGGAGGGCACCGCAGCGCGCCCTTCGCTGCCGTCCTCGAGCATGACGTCGACCTCGACGGTCGGATTGCCCCGGCTGTCCAGGATCTCGCGGGCGGTGATATCGACGATGGCGCTCATGGGGTCCTCCAGGGGGCAGTGCCGGTCTCGGTGACGACGACGGTCGGC